>JBIOVW010000392.1:0-17126 GCA_044867945.1 Nakamurella sp.
CGATCTCCTGGGGTCACCGCTGGTGACCAGCCCCTCGCCGACCAGCACCGCATCCGCGCCCGCGCCCGCGTAGGCCAGCAGGTCCGACGGACCCCGCACCCCCGACTCAGCCACGGTGACCACCTCAGAGGGTAGCCCGGGCGCGATCCGGGCGAACACGTCCCGATCGATCTCCAGCGTGGTCAGATCGCGGGCGTTGACGCCGATCACCTTCGCCCCGGCGGCCAGGGCCCGGTCGGCCTCCTGCTCGGTGTGGATCTCGACAAGAGCGGTCATGCCCAGTGACTCGACCCGCTCGAGCAGACCGATCAGCACGTTCTGATCCAGCGCGGCGACAATCAGCAGGACCAGGTCGGCACCGTGCGCGCGGGCCTCGTGCACCTGGTACGGGCTGACGATGAAGTCCTTGCGCAGCACCGGGATGTCCACCTCGGCGCGGACCGCGTCAAGGTCGGCCAGCGAGCCGTTGAACCGACGCTGCTCGGTCAGCACGGAGATCACCCGCGCCCCGGCCTCGGCGTAGGTGCGGGCCAGGGCCGCCGGGTCGGCGATCGTGGCCAGCGCACCCTTGGAGGGACTGGCCCGCTTCACCTCGGCGATGACGCCGACGCCGGGCTCCAGCAGGACCGGCAGGACCGGACGGGGCGGCGGCGCATTCCGGGCCGTGGCCTTGACCTCGGCCAGCGGAACCTGCGCCTCCCGCGCGGCGAGATCCTCCCGAACTCCCACCAGGATCCCGTCCAGCACGTTCACGCGAAGGTCTCCTTGTCGGGCCCTGTTGGCTGAGAAAATCGCCTGCTTGCCTGCCAGCAACATCACACTTGCGCCGCTCGTCCTTATCTGGCGCGTTTGCTGTGGTCATGGTAGCCGCCCCGGGGAGGCCCCTTCGCCACGGCCGGGTCGGTCGGATCTCCCCCGGCGTCCAGAGCCTTCCACCAGTCGCTCGGGTCGGTGGAGGCGGGTTCGGCCGCCTTGACCGAGGGCGAGTCGTAGCGCCGGCCGAGCCGTCGCCGACCACCCGTCCCGGCCACCACGAGGATGCCGGCCAGGACGACCAGAACGCCGCCGAGAACGGCGAGGACGGGACCCAGCGGGTGCACCTGAGCGGGGCCGGTGGGATCGGCCGGCCGCACCAGCCCCGCGGTCAGCGTGGCCGGCGCGCCGCCCATGGCCAGGGCGGCCCGCACGGCCACCAGCAGGCCACCGGCCAGCAGCACGACGCCGATCAACCGGCGGACGATCCCCGCCGTGGCCAGGGTCGCACCGAATCCGGCCAGCGCGACCAGCGCGACCGGCACCAGCTCCGGCAGACAGTCGGCCCCCGACGCGGTCCGGGTGAACGGGCCGGTCAGCGGGTCGGCGTACTCGGCGGTCCACCACGTCATCGCCGCGGCACCGGCGCAGGCCGCCGCGCCGACCAGCACCAGGATCGCCAACACGCCCATCGCGCGGCGGGATCGCCGGTCGACGGGCCGTGCCGCCCCGTCAGTCACCGACCGGCCGCATCGTCGAGGCCGCGCCCACGGCGGCGATGACCGCAGCGGCCTTGTTCCGGCACTCCGCGTCCTCGTTCTCCGGCACCGAGTCGGCCACCACACCGGCGCCGGCCTGCACGTAGGCGGTGCCGTCGGCGATCAGCGCGGTGCGGATGGTGATGGCGGTGTCGGCGTCGCCGGCGAAGTCCAGGTAGCCGACCACTCCCCCGTACACGCCGCGGCGCAGCGACTCGAGCTCGTCGATGATCTGCATCGCCCGCGGCTTGGGGGCGCCGGACAGGGTGCCGGCCGGGAAGCAGGCGGCGAGGGCGTCGTACGCGGTGCGGTCGGCGGCCAGCTGCCCGGTGACCGTGGACACGATGTGCATGACGTGGCTGTACCGCTCGATGGTGAAGAAGTCGACGACCTTGACGGTGCCGGGCGCGCACACCCGGCCCAGATCGTTGCGGCCCAGATCGACCAGCATGACGTGCTCGCTGCGTTCCTTCTCGTCGGCGAGCAGGTCCTTGGCGAGCAACACGTCGTCCTCCTCGGTGTGTCCGCGGGGCCGGGTGCCGGCGATCGGGTGCATCGTGACGAGCCCCTCCCGGACGGTCACCAACGCCTCCGGGGACGACCCGACGACGGCGATCGGCTCCCCGTCCGGGGTGGGCACCCGCAGCAGGTACATGTACGGGCTCGGGTTGGTCGCCCGGAGCACTCGGTAGATGTCCAGCGGGTCCGCGTCGGTGGGCACGTCGAACCGCTGGGACAAAACGATCTGGAACGCGTCGCCGGCCCGGATGTGCTCCTTGGCGATGTCCACCTTGGCCCGGAAGTCGGCCGATTCCATCCGCCGGCGCACCTCGGGGGTGCGCGAGGCGAAATGCGCCGCCGGCATGGACCGGGGTTCGGCCAGTCGACGGCTCATGTCGTGCAGCCGACGGACCGCGTCGTCGTAGGTCTCGTCGACCCGCTCATCGGTGTCGTCCCAGTTCACCGCGTTGGCGATCAGGGTGACGGTGCCGCCGTGATGGTCGAGCGCGGCCAGATCGGTGGCCAGCAGCATGACAAGTTCCGGGATGGCCGGGTCCCGCTGCCCGGGCTCGGCCGCGTCGATGCGCTCCCACCGGCGGACCACGTCGTAGCCGAGGTAGCCGACCATGCCGCCGGTGAGCGGCGGCAGGCCCGCCAACGGTTCGGTGTGCAGATGGCGGAGCGACTCCTGGAGCGCGCGCAGCGGGTCGCCGGTGTGCGGCAGACCCACCGGCGGGGTGCCGAGCCAGAGCGCCTCCCCGTCCCGCTCGGTCAGAATGGCCGGTGCCTGCACCCCCACGAAGGACCACCGCGACCACGAGCGGCCGTTCTCCGCCGACTCCAGCAGGAACGTGCCCGGCCGGTCGCCGGCCAGCGTGGCGTACATGCCGACCGGGGTGATGGCGTCGGCCAGCAGCCGGCGGGTCACCGGGATGACCCGTCGTTCCCGGGCCAGTTCCCGGAACTCCTGGCGGCTCGGGCTGATCTCGCCGAGCCCGGGTTCGGCCGCGCGCGGGGGTGCGGGAGTGCTCACGGACATGCGGGTCATTCTGCCGGTCGGCGCGGAGGCCCCGGACCATGCGCTCCAGGCTTGCCGGCGGCACGGCGGGTGGCCGAGTGAAGGTCAGTGCCCGCTCAGTGGGCAATATTCTTCGATGGTTGTGGTTGGAGGATGCCGAGGTCCGCAGCACCGACGAAAGACGACCGGCCATGTGGCGAACAGGGCGGTGAACGAGGCCGATCGTCGGCGGGAACACTTTTCGGCGCGGTCGCACGCGCGCCATACGGTGTGCCGATGAACGTCAGACCCGGCGTCGCGGACTGGACCGACGCGCAGACCATCGAGGACCTACACGCCCGGGGCGGCCTGAAGTGGGCGTCAGTGCCGCCCGGAGCCATCGGTGCCGGCGTGGCCGAGATGGACCTCCCGCTGGCCCCGTCGATCGTCGCCGCACTGCATAAGGCGGTCGACCGCGGGGTGACCGGGTATCTTCCGCCCGGCCTGGTCACCGCGGTCGGCGAGGCCACCGCACACTGGCAGGAGGGGTTCGGCTGGGCACTGGACCCGGCGGACGTGCACCCGGTGAGCTCGCTCGTCACCGGCTTCCGAATCGTGCTCGAGCACCTGACGGATCCGCGGGCGCCGGTGGTGCTGCCGGTTCCGGCGTACATGCCGTTCCTGACAGTGCCGGCCATCTCGGGCCGGGAACTTGTCACCGTCCCCATGCGAATCGTCAACGGCCGTTACGAGTTCGACCTGCCGGCGATCGCCGCGGCGCTACGGCCGGGGGCGGTGTTCGTGCTGACCAATCCGCACAATCCGACCGGCCGGGTGTTCACCGATGGCGAGCTCCTGGCGATAGCGGAGATCGTGGCAACGGCGCAGGCGACTGTTTTCGCCGACGAGATCCACGCACCGCTGACCATGCCCGGGTTCCACCATCGGCCGTATGCGTCGCTGTCCCCGCTCACCGCGAGCCACACCATCGGCGGCACCTCGGCGTCCAAGGGTTGGAACATTCCGGGCCTGGGCTGCGGGCAGTTGATCCTGACCGCCGACGCCGCGCGGCAGGCCTGGGAGGGGCTTGATCCGTTCGCCAGGCACGGCGGCGGCGTCACACCGTTCGGGGCGGTCGCCACGGTGGCCGCCTACACCGAGGGTGCCCCGCACCTGGCCGACGTCGTCGACTACCTGGCGACCGGCCGGGACCTGTTCGCCGCTGAGCTGGCGCACGCTCTGCCGGCGGCGCACATGTTCTTCCTGGAGGGCACCTACCTGTCCTGGATCGACCTGCGCGACGTGCCCGCCGATCCGGCGACGGTGGCCGATCGGACCGGTGTGTACGGGGTGGACGGCACCCATTGCGGCGTGTCCGGGTTCCTGCGGGTCAACCTGGCAATGCCGCACCACCTGTTGATCGAGGCCGCCCGGCGGCTCGGGGCGCTGCGCGCGCGATGAGGCCGGCATCGAAACACGTCCGATCGCCGGTGTGACAGGCGCCGTCGGTCTGGTCGACCAGCACCAGCACCGTGTCCCCGTCGCAGTCCCGGCGGACCTCGACCACCCGCTGGGTGTGGCCGGACGTGGCTCCCTTGACCCAGTACTCCTGCCGGGAACGCGACCAGTAGGTCCCGGCACCGGTGGCCACCGTGCGGCGCAGCGCCTCGGCGTCCATCCACGCCACCATCAGCACCTCTCTGGTGTCGTGTTGCTGCACCACCGCGCAGACGAGGCCGTCCGCATTGAACGTCAGCCCGGCGGCCGGATCGGTCACGACGGCGCCCCGACCGCTCGACGCACCGGATAACCGGCCTGCGCCAGTTGCCGTTTGACCGCGTCGATGCGCAACTCGCCGAAATGGAAGACCGACGCCGCCAGAACTGCGTCCGCGCCCGCGTCGACGGCCTCCGGAAAATGATCGAGCGCACCCGCACCGCCGGAGGCGATCAACGGCACGCCGACCGCCGCGCGAATCGCGGTGAGCATGTCCGTGTCGAATCCGTTCTTGGTGCCGTCTGCGTCCATCGAGGTGAGCAGGATTTCCCCCGCGCCCGCCTGCTCGGCCCGCCGGGCCCAGTCGACGGCGTCGATGCCGGTGCCCCGTCGCCCGCCGTGGGTGGTGACCTCGAAACCGGACGGGCAGTCGACATCGGAGCGGTCGCGGACCCGCCGGGCATCGATCGCGATGACCACGCACTGCGAACCGAACCGGTTGGCGGCCTCGGCCAGGAACTCGGGACGGGCCACCGCCGCCGAGTTCACCGACACCTTGTCCGCGCCGGCGCGCAGCAGCGCGTCGATGTCATCAATGGTGCGCACGCCGCCGCCGACGGTCAGCGGGATGAACACCTGCTCGGCGGTGCGCCGGATCATGTCGTAGGCGTATCGGCGGTTGTCGCTGGTCGCGGTGATGTCCAGGAAGGTCAGCTCGTCGGCGCCCTCCTCGTCGTACCGGTGGGCGAGCTCGACCGGGTCGCCGGCGTCGACGAGGTCGACGAAGTTGACGCCCTTGACGACGCGACCCTCGGACACGTCCAGGCACGGTATGACGCGCACGGCGACGGACATGGCGACCAGCCTACGAAACGATCGGCCCGGGCCGGCCGAGACTCATCCGGACGCCGGTGCACAAACCCCCCGACTCGTGACGGCGCCCACGCCCGCGGCGGCGGCGCTGCCCGGATCCCAGGGGATATCCACCTACTGTGGAAGCATGTCCGGACGACTCGGCGACATCCACCGGCGCCTGCGCGCCGACAACGTGCCGTGCGTGCTCGAGTACCGACCCGGCGTCGGCACGGTGGTGCTGGCCGGCATCGACCAGGCGCACCCCAACGTGCGTTCGGCGGTGCTGCTGCAGGAGGCCGGCGGACAGTACTGGATCCGGCAGGGCGGCGAGACGTTCCGCATCCCTCCCGACGCGGATGACGAGATCGTGGTCAACTCAGTGAAACTGCGGGTCGTGCACGCCTGGGCCGAGCAGGGCGACCCGGAGGCCGCCGCGGTCCTGGCCAAGGTGCACGAAATGGTCCGCCACGAGCCGCCGCGGCCGCAGGCCGCGTACCCGGACCCGTTCGCACTGGCCTTCGAGATGTTCGACACGGCCTTCCGGTTCGGCTGGACGATGACCGTGCCCAGCCCGTGGGGCATGGTCCGGGCCTCGTTCGGCGTCCGCTGAGGTCACTGCGCCCAGGCGGTGAGTTCGACCTCCACCAGCATCGCCGGGTCGACCAACCCGGCGACTACGACCATGGTCGCCGCGGGCCGGATGTCGCCGAACACCTCGCCGTGCACGCTGCCCACCGCGTTCGCGTCGTCCCGGTCGACGATGGACATCTTGGTGTTCACCACCTGGTCGGGACCGACACCGACCTCGGCCAACGCGGCCAGGCCGGCGCGGAAGGCGATGCGCGCCTGCTCGCCCGCATCCCCGGCCGCCTGCACGACGCCGTCGACGACGGCGGTGCAGCCGGCGGTGACCGCCAGCGGGCCGACCCGGACCACCCGCGAGTAGCCGTACCACTGCTCCCATGGACCGCCGGAGCCGCGCCGGTCGCCGACCCCGGGCACGGATTCAGCCCGCAGAGCCGGCCACGGCGGCGAGCGCCTCGGGCAGGGTGAATGCCCCCGCGTACAACGCTTTGCCGACGATGGTGCCCTCGACGCCGAGCGGCGCCAGCCCGGCCAGGGCGACCAGGTCGTCCAGGGACGACACCCCGCCGGATGCGACGACCGGCGCGCGGGTGGCCGCGCACACCTGGCGGAGCAGGTCCAGGTTGGGTCCGCGCAACGTGCCGTCCTTGGTGACGTCGGTGACGACATACCGGGCGCAGCCCTGCGCGTCGAGCCGGGTCAGCGTCTCCCACAGGTCGCCGCCGTCCTTGGTCCAGCCGCGGGCGGCCAGGGTGGTGCCGCGCACGTCCAGGCCGACCGCGACCTTGTCGCCGTGACGGGCGATCGCGGAGGCGCACCAGTCCGGCTTCTCCAGCGCGGCGGTGCCGATATTGACCCGGGTGCAGCCGGTGGCCAGCGCCGCCGCCAGGGACTCGTCGTCCCGGATGCCGCCGGACATCTCCACCTTGATGTCCAACCGGCCGACCACCTCGGCCAGCAGCGCGGCGTTGGACCCGCGGCCGAACGCGGCATCCAGGTCGACCAGGTGGATCCACTCGGCGCCGTCCGACTGCCAGGCCAGCGCCGCATCCAGCGGTGCGCCGTAACGGGTTTCGCTGCCGGCCTGGCCCTGGACCAGGCGGACGGCCTGGCCGTCGGCCACGTCGACGGCAGGGAGGAGTTCGAAGTGACTGTGTCGATGGTTCAATCTCACGGCCGACTACCTTACGGCCCCGTTCAGGGCGTCACGGCCCGGCCGACACGGCACGGCACCAGAAGGCCTGCGGCTGCCGACCGATCCGGGCGACCACGAGCGTGGCTGCCTCGCGGGTCGGCCCGGTCAGCGCCGGCCGCAGCCGCTTGCGCAGCTCGTCGGGCACGATCGGGGTGCCGCGCTGCTTGATCTCCAGAGTGCCCACCCCGTCCCGGCGGGCCCAGCCGGCGACGGTCCGTTCCCGGTACGGCGCCTCGTCCAGGATCCGGAAGCCACGCACCCCGGCCGGGACCGCCGGCCCGGTCAGGTAGGCCAGATGCGGGTCCAGTTGACGCAGGCCGTGTCGGGCCGCGTACTGCCGTACCAGGTGCGCCCGCACCACCGCCGAATCCGGGTCCACCAGAAACTCCCCCGCCGGCGCCACCGGGACATCGTCCGGGTCGTCGCTGGTCACCTCCCAGGACCCGGACGCGGCCAGCACGGTGGCCCGGCGCTGCACCCGGGCCAGTTCCGGGGGCCACAGCACGGCCTCCCGGGCGATCCCGTCCAGTGACACGAGCTCCACCTCGCCGGGTCGGGCCAGCGCCTCGTAGTCGATGCCGGGCGGCACCCGCAGCACCGGAGGCCGGTCGGCGTGCGTGGCGTCGAGATCGGCGATGGACGGCACGGTCGACGCGGATGTGATGCGGCGACCGGCGTCCCGGCGGGCGGGGTCGGCGTAGCCGAGCAGTCCCCGGGAGGTGCGGGTCAGCGCGTCGGACACCGCCAGCCGATCCGGCAGGCCCGACGAGCGCAGGTTGTGCCCGGCCATCAGCACCCTGACGGGGTCCAGGTCCGATCCCACCGCGAGCCGGACAGCGGAGACCAGGGCTGCCAGATCAGAGCCGATGGAGCAGGTCAGGTCGTGCACCCCCACCCCGGCGAGCCGCCGGGCACGGTGCTCGGCCACGAGCCGCGGCGTTGCCTGCTGCAGCGCCTCGTCGGTCAACAACCATCCCGACGCGGTCTCGCCCAGCTTGCCGACCGCTCGGCGGCGCAGCCGCACCGTCTCGACCACCGCACCGGTGCGCTCCCGGGCGACCGCGCGCACCCGGCCGAGGTCGGCCAGCAGCGACGCGTCGGTCAGCGGCAGCGACGCGGCGGCATTGAGGGCATCCGCGCCGGCCGGGCCGCTGAGGTACCGGACGTCATCAAGGCCGAACCGGTACGCCATCGCCGGAGGGTTCCTTTCCGATTTCCTTTCGCGCATCATCCGGTCGCCCGGTGCGGCTCGACGTCCCGCCTCCGTCGTCCACACCACGGCCGCACGCCAAGTACACACGGCTTGCGGAACAATGCGTCGCCAGACGCGACAGGATGTTCCGCGGACTCAGCCCGCCGCGAAGGCGAAGTACCGCTCGCCGCGGGTCTCCAGGATCAGCTTCATGTCGAAAGTCTCGGACAGCGCTTCCGCGGTGAGCGTGTCGGCCAACGGCCCCGCGGCCACCACCGCGCCGCCGCGCAGCAACAACACATGACTGAACGCGGGCGGGATCTCCTCGACGTGGTGGGTGACCAGGACGGTGGTCGGCGCGTACGGGTCGACGGCGAGCCGGGTCAACCGGGCCAGCAGGTCCTCCCGCCCGCCCAGGTCAAGGCCGGCGGCCGGCTCGTCCAGCAGCAGCAGCTCCGGGTCGGCCATCAGCGCCCGGGCAGCGAGGGTGCGCTTGCGCTCGCCCTCGGAGAGCGTGCCGTAGGTCCGGTCGGCCAGCGCGGCGACGCCCATCGCGTCGAGCAGCTCGCGGCCGCGGTCGAAGTCCATCTCGTCGTAGCGTTCCCGCCAGCGGCCGACCACCCCGTACCCGGCGGAGACCACCACGTCCAGCACCCGCTCCTGCGGCGGCACCCGCCCCGCCAGGGCGGCCGAGGACAGCCCGATCCGGGGCCGCAGCTCCGACACGTCGACCGCGCCGAGCCGCTCGCCCAGGATGTGCACCCGTCCGCTGGTCGGGAACATGAGACCGGCCGCGATCTGCAGCAGCGTCGTCTTGCCCGCCCCGTTCGGCCCCAGGATCACCCACCGCTGATCCACCTCGACGTTCCAGTGCACGGCGTCGAGCAGGACGGTGGGACTGCGCCGGACCGTCACCTCCGTCATGTGCAGCACGGAGTCGGGGCCGGGCAGGATGGACACCGGGGGCACAGGGCTCGGGCTCACGCGGGCCATTCTTGCCTACCGGCGATTTCATCCGTGGCCGACCGGTCGGTGACAATGACCGGCATGCTGCGATCCGGCCGCGACCCCAGACCCGCCAAGGTCAAACGCGGCAGGCGCGCGCGGCCGGGCCAAACCGACCCGCAGGCCGTGCCCCGCGAGGGGTCCTCGCCGTTCCCCGGCCTGCCCTACCCGTTGGGCGCCACCCCGTACGCGCGCGGCACGAACTTCGCGGTGATCGCGGACGGCGTGCCCGGCGTGACGGACGTGCAACTGTGCCTGCAGGATACGGCCGACCCGGGTGTGACGATGCGCACCATCACCATGGACGAGCGCACCTACGGCGTCTGGCACACGTTCGTCCCGGACGTCGGTCCGGGCCAGGTGTACGGCTTCCGAGTGCCGGCCCGGGATCCGGCCAAGCTACTGCTGGACCCGTACGCCCGCCAGGTCACCCGGACCGACTACGACCTGGTGGCGGCCGCCTCGTTCGGCGCGCCGACGGCGGGCAGGGCGCCGGCCGGGATCGTGGTCGACCCGACCGCCGCCGGGCACCAGGCCACCTCGCTGCGACCGTTCGTCCCGTGGGAGCAGACCGTCATCTACGAGGCGCACGTCAGGGGCCTGACGATGCTGCACCCGGCGGTGCCGCCCGCGCTGCGCGGGACGTTTCTCGGGGTGTCCCATCCGGCCGTCATCGAGCACCTGCAGCGGTTGAACGTCACCACCCTGGAGCTGTTGCCGCTGTACGCCAGCGCGGCCGAGCCCGGGCTCATGGCCACCCACCGGCGCAACTACTGGGGCTACTCGACGCTGAACTACTTCGCCCCGCATCCCGGCTACGCATCGGTGCCGGGGCGGGAGATCGCCGAGTTCGTCGCCATGGTCGACGCGCTGCACGTCGCCGGGATCGAGGTCGTGCTGGACGTCGTCTACAACCACACCTGCGAGGGCGGGCCGGGACTGTCGGTGGATCTGTCCACCCGGGGCCTGGCCCCCGACTCCTACTACCTGCCGGACGGCCACGACCTCACCGGTACCGGAAACACCGTCAACCCGCGGACGCTGGCGGTGATCCGGCTGGTCACCGACTCCCTGCGGTACTGGTCGGAAACCCTTGGGGTGGACGGCTTCCGGTTCGACCTGGCGTCCGTGCACGCCCGACCGGACGGTGGCCCGTTCGACGCCGGGTCGGCGCTGCTGTCGGCGATCGCGGCCGACCCGGTTTTGTCCACCCGCAAGCTGATCGCCGAACCCTGGGACGCCACCGGCGAGGGCTACGCGCTCGGCCGGTTCGGCCCGAACTGGACCGAGTGGAACGACCGCTTCCGCGACACCAACCGCGACTTCTGGCGCGGCGTGCCGGGTGTCCGCGACCTTGGCTACCGGCTGTCCGGCTCGTCCGACCTGTACGCGCCGACCCGTCGGCCGTGGGCATCGATCAACTTCATCACTGCGCACGACGGGTTCACTTTGCGGGACCTGGTGTCCTACAACCACAAACACAACGAGGCAAACGGTGAGAACAACCGGGACGGCAGCGACCACAACCGGTCCTGGAACCATGGGGTGGAGGGCGAGACCGACGACCCGGTGATCGTCGGGCAGCGAACCCGGACCGCCCGGAATCTGGCCGCCGCGCTGATCCTTTCCACCGGTACGCCGATGATCACCATGGGCGACGAGCTCTGGCGCACGCAGCGCGGCAACAACAACGCCTACTGCCAGAACAACGAGATCAGTTGGGTGAATTGGGATCTGGACCATCCCGAGGCTCGGGACATGCTCACCTTCTGTCGCCGGACACTGGCCATCCGGCGGGCCGCGCCCGCGCTGCGGCAGGCCGAATTCTTCGAGGGTCGCGCCCCCGGCGGCGGCGACGGCGTGCCGGACCTGGTGTGGTTCAACACTTCCGGTGAGCCGATGACCGATCACGACTGGTTCGACGACGGCCGGCAGACGCTGCAGATGTGGATCAACGGTCACGACGTGCGCGGCCATACCGCCGGCGGGCAACCACTCTCGGACGAGTCCTGGTTGCTGATGCTGCACGCCGGCGCGGACCCGGTGCTGCTCACCCTGCCCGGCGAACCGCACGCCAGCTCCTACCGACCGACCCTGGACACCGACCGGCCGACCGGCGAGCCCGCCTCACCGGACGAGATTCCCGGCGGCACAAAGGTGCTGATCCCCGGCCGGACCCTGCAGCTGCTGCGCGCGCAGCGTCAGGCTGTGGTCACCAAACCCAGCTCGGACGGGGCGGCCAGCAGGTCGTGACGAGGCAGGATCCGGACGGTGTACCCCACCGGCCCGGACCGGGCGAGCGTCAAGGCGATCTCGTACCGGTACACCGCATCGGGGCCTGTACCGCCTGTCGTCGCGGTACTGACTGTGTCGACGCCGATCAGGTCCATGTCCGCGACGTCGATGTCGTGCAGCTGCTCGTTCACGTCGACCCGGCCGATGACGGCCTGCACGGTGACGTCGGCCGGGGTGAGACCGCCGAGCGCGCAGTGCGTCCGGACGGTCATCAGGTTGCCGAGGGACGGCTCGGTACCGATCCCCGAGGTGTCCACGGTCAGCACCCGGACGTTGGGCCAGGCCGCCCGCACAGCGTCCTTCCAGGCCGCCAGGTCCTTCGCCACGGTCAGGTCGCCGGTCACCGCCCGCGACGACGCCGCGGCCGGCGCGTAGTACCCCGTGACATAGTCGCGGACCATCCTGGTGGCCTGCACCCGCGGTCCGAGGTAGGCAAGGGTGTGCCGCACGGTGTCCACCCAGCCCTCGGGCAGCCCCGCCGGGTTGCGCCGGTAGAACAGCGGCGACACCCGCTTCTCGATCAGGTCGTACAGGGCGGCCGCCTCCAGGTCGTCGCGCCGCCGCTCGTCCCCGACACCGTCCGCGGTGGGGATCGTCCAGCCGTCGTGCCCGTCGTACAGCTCGTCCCACCAGCCGTCCGAGATGGACAGGTTGAGCACGCCGTTCAGGGCGGCCTTCATTCCCGAGGTGCCGGACGCCTCCTGCGGCCGGATCGGGTTGTTCAGCCAGACATCGGCGCCCGCACAGAGCACCGCGGCCATGCCCATGTCGTAATCGGGCAGGAAGACGATCCGGTGCCGGATCGAGCGATCGTCGGTGAACCGCACCATCTCCTGCATGTACCGCTTGCCGCCGTCGTCGGCGGGGTGGGCCTTCCCGGCCACCACGATCTGCACCGGCCGCTGCGGATCCAGCAGGATCGCCCGCAGCCGGTCCGGGTCGCGCAGCATCAGGGTGAGCCGCTTGTAGGTGGACACCCGCCGGGCGAAGCCGATGGTCAGGATGTCCGGATCCAGGATCGATTCGGTCCATTCCAGCTCGGCGCCGGTGGCGCCGCGTTGCAACTGGGACTTGCGGGCGGTGGCCCTGGCCAGCTCGACCAGCCTGCGCCGCAGCGTGTTACGCAGCTCCCACAACCGCTCCCGGGACACCTTCTCGGCGCACGGCCAGGTTTCGGCTGAGGCCAGATCGTGCCAGTCGGCCATGTCGCCGGCCACGTCGTACATCTCCCTGGCCGCCCAGGTCGGCAGGTGCACGCCGTTGGTCACCGATCCGATGGGCACCTCGTCCGGCTCGAAGCCGGGGTACAGCCCGGCGAACATCTGACGGGACACGACCCCGTGCAGCCTGGCCACGCCGTTGGCCCGTTGGGCCAGCCGCAGACCCATGTGCGCCATGTTGAACCGGCCGGGATCGTCCTCGGCGCCGAGCGCGAGCACCTCCTCGACGCCGACCCCGGGCAGCAGCCGGGAGGAGCCGTCGGTCACGCCGTCCAAGTAGTGGCGGACCAGGTCGATGGGGAACCGGTCGATGCCGGCGGGCACCGGGGTGTGCGTGGTGAAGACGGTGCCGGCGCGGACCGCGGACAGCGCCTCGCCGAACGTCAGGCCGTGGTCGGCGATCAACGAGCGGATCCGCTCCAGGCCGAGGAACCCGGCGTGTCCCTCGTTCATGTGGAACACCTCGGGATGCGGGTGACCGGTGATCGCGGCGTAGGCATTCACCGCCCGCACCCCGCCGATGCCCAGCAGCATCTCCTGCTTGATCCGGTGGTCCTGGTCGCCGCCGTAGAGCCGGTCGGTGGTGGCCCGCAGCGCGTCGTCGTTGTGCTCGTTGTCGGCGTCCAGCAGCAGCAGGGGCACCCGGCCGACCTGCGCGCACCAGATCCTCGCCGTCAGGGTCCGCTCGCCCGGCATCGGGATCGTGATCGCCAGTTGCTCGCCGTCCGGGCCGAGCACCCGGTCGATGGGCAGGCCCTGCGGATCGTGCGCCGGGTAGTGCTCCTGCTGCCAGCGGTCCGCGGACAGCGACTGCCAGAAGTAGCCGTACCGGTAGAGCAGGCCGACGCCGATGATCGGCACGCCGAGGTCGGAGGCGGACTTGAGGTGGTCGCCGGCCAGGATGCCAAGGCCGCCGGAGTAGTTCGGCAACGCCTCGGTGACGCCGAACTCCATCGAGAAGTAGGCGATGGCCGCCGGATACCGCGCACCCACCTCGATTTGCTGCTGGTACCAACGCGGATCGGTCAGGTAATGGTCGAGATCGGCGGCCAGGCCGTGCATCCGGGCCAGGAACGACTCGTCGACGGCAAGCTCGTCCAGCCGGGCCACCGACACCGCGCCGAGCAGCTTGACCGGGTCTGCCTCGAACCGGGTCCACAGGGCGCGGTCGATGTCGGCGAACAGGTCCTGGCTGGCCGGGTGCCAGGCCCAGCGCAGGTTCCGGATCAACGGCCCGAGGGGCTGCAGCGCCGGGGGCAACTGGGGCCGGACGGTGAAACGACGCAGTGCCTTCACGGTCGTATTCAACCGCAGATTCCACCCCGGTACCTGCACTGCGGCCCGTCGGTGGGACCGGTAGGTTGGCCGCGTGGCGGACCGACTCGACGACATCGATGCGGCACGCTTCGGCTCGGCCCGGGAGATCGCCGGCAGTGAGCATGACCGCCAGTGGTACAAGCGCGCCGTCTTCTACGAGGTGCTGGTCCGCGCCTTCGCCGACTCCAACCAGGACGGGACGGGCGACCTGCGCGGGCTCATCGACAAGCTGGACTACCTGGCCTGGCTGGGCGTGGACTGCCTGTGGCTGCCGCCGTTCTACGACTCGCCGCTGCGCGACGGCGGTTACGACATCTCCGACTACCGCAAGGTGCTGCCCGAGTTCGGCACCGTCGAGGACTTCGTCGCGCTGCTGGATGCCGCACACGAGCGCGGCATCCGCGTCATCACCGACCTGGTCATGAACCACACCTCGGATCAGCACCAGTGGTTCCAGGAGTCGCGACGCCACCCCGACGGTCCCTACGGCGACTACTACGTGTGGTCCGACGACGACACCGGCTACCCGGACGCGCGCATCATCTTCGTGGACACCGAGCCGAGCAACTGGACGTTCGATCCGGTCCGCAAGCAGTACTTCTGGCACCGCTTCTTCGCCCACCAGCCCGACCTGAACTACGAGAACCCGGCCGTCCGCGAGGAGATGATCGACATCCTGCGGTTCTGGCTGGACCTGGGCATCGACGGCTTCCGGCTGGACGCCGTGCCGTACCTGTACGTCCGCGAGGGCACCAACGGGGAGAACCTGCCGGAGACGCACGAGTTCCTCCGGCGCTGCCGCAAGGTGGTCGAGGACGAGTACTCCAACACGGTGCTGCTGGCCGAGGCCAATCAGTGGCCGGCCGATGTCGTCGACTATTTCGGCGACCCGGCCGTCGGCGGCGACGAGTGCCACATGTGCTTCCACTTCCCTTTGATGCCACGTATTTTCATGGCCGCCCGGCGGGAGCAGCGGTTCCCCATCTCGGAGATCCTGGCGCAGACGCCGGCGATCCCGGAGAGCGGGCAGTGGGGGATCTTCCTGCGCAATCACGACGAGCTGACCCTGGAGATGGTCAGCGACGAGGACCGCGACTACATGTGGGCCGAGTACGCCAAGGATCCGCGGATGAAGGCCAACATCGGCATCCGCCGGCGGCTGGCCAGCCTGCTGGACAACGACACCAACCAACAGGAGCTGTTCACCGCGATGCTGCTGTCCCTGCCCGGTTCGCCCGTCCTGTACTACGGCGACGAGATCGGCATGGGCGACAACATCTGGCTCGGTGACCGGGACGGGGTGCGCACCCCGATGCAGTGGTCGCCGGACCGCAACGCCGGGTTCTCCCGGTGCGACCCGGCCCGGCTGTACCTGCCGACGATTATGGATCCGGTCTACGGGTACCAGACGGTCAACGTCGAGGCGCAGATGAACTCGACCTCGTCGCTGCTGCATTGGACCAGACGCATGATCGAGATCCGCAAGCGGTACGCCGCCTTCGCGGTCGGCAACTTCACCGACCTCGGCGGCTCCAATCCCTCGGTGCTGTCGTACACGCTGCACTTCGACGGGGAATTCGGTGGGATCAGCGGCCCCGCCCACACGATGCTCTGCGTGAACAACCTCTCCCGCTTCCCGCAACCGGTCGAGCTTGATCTGCGCGAGCACTTCGGCGCGGTGCCCATCGAGCTGACCGGCGGGACCAGATTCCCCAGGATCGGTGAATTGCCCTACCTGCTGACGCTGCCCGGCCATGGGTTCTACTGGTTCGACATCACCGGCGACCAGGCACAGGGGACGTGACCATGAACAACGGCTCCGAACCCGTCGGGGCGTCCGACCGCGACCTCGTCCCGTTGTTGGCCGACTACCTGCCACAACAGCGGTGGTTCGCCGGCAAGGGGCGGCAACTGTCGCAGGGGGATCTCCGGATCGTCCGGCGCACCGTGGTCGCCCGCGACCACCACGGAGCGGACGTGGAGCAGGTGCTGCTCGCCGCCGGCACGGCGGACGGCGTCGACCTGTACCAGCTGTGGGTCGGCTGGATCTGGCACGTCTACGACCGGGTGGCCCACGCGACGATCGGAGCCGTCGACGGCCGGACGGCCTTCGACGCGCTGGCGGACGTCAACGTGTGCGGACTGCTGCTCGAGGCCGTCGACCAGGGCCGAGATTTCGGCTCCGGGCTGCACGCCGTGCGCGAACCGGACGCCGACATCGACACAACGGCCGATGGCCTGATGATCGGCGCGGAGCAGTCCAACACCTCGATCGTCTACGACCATTCGGCCATTCTCAAGGTGTTCCGACGGCTCGACCCCGGACCCAACCCGGACGCCGAGGTGCACCGGGCGCTGCACGCGGTGGGGTCCGGGCACATCGCCCAGCCGTTCGGGGAGATCGTCGGACCGATCGACGGCCAACAAACGACAATGGCCCTGCTCACCGAGTTCTTCGCGAACAGCGCCGACGGGTGGGCGATGGCCACCGCATCGGTGCGGGATCTGATGAGCGAGGGCGACCTGCGGGCCGACGAGGTGGGCGGTGACTTCGCCGCGGAGGCCTACCGGCTGGGTGAGGTGGTCGCGGCGGTGCACGCCGATCTGGTGCGCGCGTTCGGCGCTTCGGTGGCGACCGGGCGCGAGCTCGAGGCGATCCTGGACGCGATGCGGGCGGAGGCGGAGACCGCGGCCGATCGGGTGCCGTCGCTGTCCGAGCACCGGACCGCGATCCGGG
>JBIOVW010000393.1:0-2537 GCA_044867945.1 Nakamurella sp.
AGATCAGACGGTGTAGGGCCACCATCCGAGTAACCAATATGCGGCGGTCAATGCGTCAATGCGACCTTGAGCAGCACGATCAGCAGGGCGACGACGGCGACGATGACACCGCTCAGCAGGACCCGCAACCGACTCTTCTCATCCCGCAGCCGGGCGGCGACCATGCCTGTCGAGGCGATCCGGCCGATGATCACCAATTCCGCCACCAGGATCGCGGTGTGCGCCTCGAGTCGGCCGACCCGGGAAATCAGGAGCAGCAACAACGGCACCGCGGCCGTGGTCAGGATCGGGAGTGACTCCCTGAGCAGCGCCAACGGGTGCACCGAACCGTCCCCACCGAGGAGCTCGGAGAACGCGTGGGCGATGAACGTGGACAGCGCGGTCCCGATGACCACCAGCATCGCGTGCCGGACGTCCGTGTCCTCCTGGAAGGGCACGAGGGCGGCGAGGATCAAAATGTTGCCGTACACGTAGGCGGAGAGCCTCCGCGACGCCTCGTGCGGGCTCAACGGCTCGCGCCGGTAGTACCACGGACGGTGCCCGGCTCGGCCCGGACGGGCCGCGGACGGTTGCCCCTCGACGTCGGTCACCCGGCGATTGTCCCCGGTGACGGGCCCACCGTCCGGCAGTGCCTACCATGTGGGCGTGCCGGACGACCCCATGACACTGCCCGGAAAGGCGACGGTGTGAGCCAGACGCTCGTCACCTACCGGGCGCTGCTGTTCGTGGTCGCGCTGGTCTTCACCATCGGCGGGATCGTGCTGCTGGTGCAGGGCCGCCAACGCCGGTGGGGCGGCGTGGCGATGACGGTCTGCTCGCTCAACCTGCTCGGCGGGCTGCTGCTGCTGTTCATGGCGTTCGCCCTGCCCTGACCGGCTCTTCGCTACCCCGACCGCAGCTGGCCGCGCTGATCAAAAGCCCACTTTGCCAGGCGATTTGTCCGGTTCAGCGTGCCTTGATCAGCGAACCCGGGCCGAGCGGCGGCCTCGGTCGGCGGCGAGACGGTGCAGCACCGCGACCATCCGGTCGATCTCCTCGGTGGTGTTGTAGAACGCGACGGACGGCCGGACGGTCGCCTCCAGCCCGAAGCGGCGCAGGATCGGTTGTGCGCAGTGGTGCCCGGACCGCACGGCGATGCCCCGCTGGTTCAGGGCGGCCCCGACCTCCTCCGGGCGGTACCCGTCGAGCACGAACGAGAGCACGCTCGCCTTGTGCCGCGCGGTGCCGATCATCCGCAGTCCCGGGACCGCCTGCATCCGCGGCGTGGCGTACTCGAGCAGGAAATGCTCGTACCGGGCGATGGTGTCCAACCCGATCCTGGTGACGTAGTCCAGCGCGGTGCCCAACCCGACGGCGTCCGCGATATTGCCGGTGCCGGCCTCGAACCGGCCCGGCGGATGCTGGAACACCGTCTTCTCGAACGTGACGTCGGCGATCATGTTGCCGCCGCCCTCCCAGGGCGGCATGGACTCGAGCACCTCGGTCCGCCCGTACAGGGCGCCGATACCCGTTGGCCCGTAGATCTTGTGGCCGGAGAACACGAAGAAGTCCGGGCCCAGCGTCTGCATGTTCACCCGCACGTGCGGCACCGACTGGGCGCCGTCGATCAGCACGCAGGCACCGGCCCGGTGCGCCATCTCGACCACCGCGTCGACCGGGGTCACCGTGCCCAGCGCGTTCGAGACGTGCGTGACGGCGACCAGTTTCGTCTTTTCAGAGAGCAGCCGGGAGAATTCCTCGAGCAGCAACTGTCCGGAGTCGTCGACCGGGATGATCCGCAGCTTCGCGCCGGTCTCGGAAATCAGCTGCTGCCAGGGCACGATGTTGGCGTGGTGTTCCAGGTGCGAGAGGATGATCTCGTCGCCGCGGTGGATGTTGGCCTTGCCCCAGCTCTTGGCCACCAGGTTGATCGCCTCGGTGGAGCCGCGGACGAACACGATGTTCTTCTCCGACTCGGCGCCGATGAATCTGGCGACCGTCTTCCGGGCGCCCTCATAAGCGTCGGTGGACCGGGCCGCCAGCTCATGCGCCGCCCGGTGAATGTTGGAGTTCTCATGCCGGTAGAAGTGCGCCAACCGGTCGATCACCTGCTGCGGTTTCTGGGTGGTCGCTGCGTTGTCGAACCAGACCAGCTGATGCCCGTTGACCCGTTCGGCCAGGATCGGGAAGTCCCGGCGGACCAGCCGCACGTCGAACGGCGGGTGCGGGTCGGCGCCCAGATTCGGCGTGCCGGTGCGGGCGGCGCCCTTCGCCTGGTCGGTGACGGGGTTGATCCGGTCGGCGAAGTAGTACGTCGGCGCGCCGGCCGCGGGCGGCACCGACCCGGCCGTGGGCAACGCCGTCGGGGGTTCGAACGCCGGCGACGCCAGGTCGAGCGTCGGCACCCCCACCTGGGCGGGGTCCAGCGCCACCGGATCGAGCGCCGCGCCGACCAGCGCATCCAACCCCTGGTCACCGTCCGCATCGACCGCAGAACGATAAGGCGACGACTCGGCCAGGAAGTAGTAGGGCGTCGACGCGGTCGGCACCGGCCCGGG
>JBIOVW010000394.1:0-2316 GCA_044867945.1 Nakamurella sp.
CCACCAGGTGCTGGAAGGTGTGCTGGACGTTGCAGTAGAGCAGCCGGGTCCCGGCAGCGGAGACGAAGAACGCTGTCGTGCCGGTGACCGGAGCGGCCCGGTCCCGCAGCCGCTGGTAACGCCTCAACGCCTCCCGGGTGGTGGGGTGCAGCCACAGCTGGCGGGTCTTGTCGAACTTGCCGGAGCGGATCAGCAGCCGTCCGCTGGTCAGGTCGAGGTCGGCGCGGTCGAGCGCGATGGCCTCACCGACTCGGATCCCGGTCACGGCCAACAGCCCAATGAGGGTGGCCATCGTGGCCCGCCGCAACGGCGTTCTCAGCGAGCTGGCCGCAGCGATCAGCGCGGCCACGTCGGCGTCGGAATACAGGTACGGGGTGGCCCGCCGCGGCCGCTGCGGTAGCCACCCGGCGGCAGGGACTTCGTGCGCCGGGTCCAGGGCGTGCAGGTAGGTGGCGAACCCGCGGACCGTGCAGAGCCGGTAGCCCCACCAGTTCGACCCTCCGTGGGCGGGCAGTTGGGCCCAAGCCAGCGCGTTGGCAACCGTCACTACCGGCTCGTCGTGGGCTTCCAGGTGGCTCAGGAACTGGCCCAACAGCTTCTCCGGCCGGTTCAGCCGGTAACCCAAGGCTCGGCGCACCGCCAGGTAGTCGGCCAGCGCGTCCCGCAGCGGGCCAGTCACGACACACCGTCGTTCCCGGCGACCGGCCACGGGCGGGCCAACACGGCCAGGGCCTGCTGGTCGACCTTGGCGTAGATCGCGGTGTTGAACGGCGATCGGTGCCGTAGCACCTGGCCAACCTCGGCCAGGGGGCTGCCCGCCCGCAGCATCGCCGTGGCCGCGGTGTGCCGCAGTTGATGGGCGTGGACATGACCCAGCCCGGCGCGTTGCCCGGCGGTGTTGACGACGTTGCCGATGCCGCTCGCGGTCAACGCCCGATGCGGCGCGTGGACACGGACGAAGACGCTGCGCTCCTGCACGCACGTGGGTCGCCCGCGACGCAGATAGGTCGTGATCGCCGCACCGACATCGGCGGGAAGGGGCAGGCTCTCGGCGCGGTTTCCCTTGCCGACGACCCGCAGTTCGCCGCGCCGCCAGTCGATGTCGTCCAGGCCGAGGCGGGCGGCCTCCCCAGACCGCAGTCCCAACCGGGCCAGCAGCAGCACGATCGCGTAGTCACGTTGTCCGGTCCGGGTGCGCCGGTCGCAGGCGGCAAGCAGCGCCCGAAGCTGCGCCGGCGCCAACGCCTGGGGCAGGCCGGCCAGTTTCCAGCCGGCCACCGAAGGCACCGCCGCCGCCAGCGACACCGGAACCATGCCGGTCAAGTGCAGCCAGTCCAGCACCGACCGGGTCACGGTGACGATCAACTTCGCCGACCCTGTTGCCCGCCCCGGACACGACGCCAGCACGAACTCAATGACGTCGGTGGCGGTCAACCCAGCCAGATCCAGCCGGTTGCCGCGGGCTCGGCTCGCGATAAACGGCCGGGCCAGGTGCAGATACCCGCTCACCGTCGCCGGACTCAGCCCACGCTCGGTCAGAAGGTAGCTGCGGTAGCCGCTAACCAAGTCCTCGACCGGGTCCAGGCGCACCGGTTCCTCGGCCGGCAGCACACCCAGCGGCGTCAAGAACGTCAGCAGGGGCTGCAGCGCCATCCTCGACCGGTACTCCACATACCCGGCCGCGGTCCTCTCGAGCAGATACCGCTCGATCGTCGACTCGCTCAACTCCTGCACACCCAGGCCCTCGGCCAACAACCACCGGTCCAGGTGAGCGATGAAACAGACATGCTGATCAGCCGACGTCCGGGTATAGCCCTGCCCCAGCAGCTCGGCGGCGAACCCGGTCACGTACGGGGCCAACGGCCCGCGCACGATCGACCGCAACACCTTGACCATGACGCTCTCCTCTCCACTGACGGAGAGACCAGCGTCAAACAAGCCCTCTGATTATGCCGACCTCACCACAGCCGAACCCCTGCCCCACAACGGAATCCGTGACCACATCGGCATAATCCGCAGGTCGGCATAATGGAACTTATGCCGACGTCGGCATAAGAACCACGTCCAGGCCAATGTCCTTGCCGCACTGCCGAAGTCGGCGCACCCAGGCGCGAAGGCCGCGCTGGCGGAGATCTTCAACGCCGAGGACAAGGACCACGCGCGCAAGGCCGCAACGGCGTTCGAGGCCGGCTACGGCGCCAAGTGGCCCAAGGCAACGGCGAAGATCACCGAGCACCTCGACGTGCTGCTGACGTTCTACGACTACCCCGCCGAACACTGGATCCACCTGCGCACCACCAACCCCATCGAGTCAAC
>JBIOVW010000395.1:0-7957 GCA_044867945.1 Nakamurella sp.
CATCTTTGGTTTGACCATAGGGATGCACCGTGGCCCGCTGGAATGGACCAAAGTCCCGAATCCCGTGGTCAGTAATCCGGCCGGGCCTTGGCCTGCTGGTAGCCGAAGCCGTAGTAGGCGGTCATCAGCACCTTCATGTCGGCCAGCATCGGCATCCGCGGGTTGGCCCTGGCGAACGTCAGGCGGCGCGTGGAGGGAGGATCGATTTGCCACTTTCGGCCCTACGTGATCGATTCAGAAAGGACGGAAGTTGGCAAATCGAGTTCGGCGGTCGACCGCCCCCCCGTCGCAACCGATGTCGTCGCGCTGATGCTCGCGGCCGCCGGCTGACCGGACGACGAGAGCCGCACCACTAGAGGGCGCCGACGGAGGCACGCGAGCGTTCGACCGCCCGGCGCCAGGGCGCATACAGCTCCTCGGGTGAGTCGTCGGCCGCCGAGTGCCACGGGCAGTCGGGATCGGTGTCCCAGGAGGTCCCGAGTTGGAGATCAGAATCCGGCGATCTGCGCCCGCCGGTGCACCTCGCGGCCGCGGTTCTCCCGGAGCGCCTGCATCGGGGAGCCAGGCAGCGAGTCGTCCGCCTCGAACAGCCAGGCGACGATCTCGTCGTCACGATAACCGTTGTCCCGCAACAGGGTCACCGTCGCGGGCAGGCCCTTGACGACCAGGCCGTCGGCGACGAACTCGGCCGGGATGCGCAGCACACCGTCCTGACGGATCGCCACCAGCTGCCCGTCCCGGATCAACTGGTGCACCTTGGTCACCGGCAGCCCGAGCTGGTCGGCAATGACGGGCACGGGCAGGTAGGTGGGTGTGGTGGTCACGGGGATCAAGCCTGCCAGGCCGGCCTCGAGCCCGCGGCTCGGCCCGACCCAGACGAATAGATCGTCGTCGAGGTCGATGCCGGTCGTCACCTCCGACCATTCGCGCGCCTGCAGGTCGTCGGTCCCGTAGGTCTGCCGGACGAGCAGTCCACTGCGGGCGTCGTACAGGTTGCGGTACCCGGGTTCGCCGGGCCGGACGGGTGCAATGGGCCGTACCTCCTCGACCACCTCGCGACCACGGAAATCGACGCGGCGGATCGACAGGGCCGACATCCCCTCAGTGCCGTCGGGCAACGGGCGCGGCCGGAACGGGTTCAGATAGTCGTGCCCCGGCCGCCGCGGGATCCGCACGGGAATGACCGGGCCGGCGCGATAGAAAATGTCGGATCGGAACCGATGGAATGCCCAGCCGGTGGAACCGTCGAAGATCCGGGACGGCGATCCATCGAGGAATTCGGTTCGATACCGATCCCCCTTGACCATCACCCGCTTGACGACGCGGATCAGGGCCCCGCCTTGTCGCCTGTCCAGCACCTCGATGCGAGGTGGGAAGTCGATGACATCGCCGTCGAACCAGTTGATCCGGCTGTGGGTCCAGACCTTAGCGGTGCACACCGGCTTCCCGCCGAGCGTTCGATCGCACGATCAGGGCGCCAAGGGCCATCATCGGTGGCAATCGCATGACATTCCTCCGGTGGCATCGGCGGACTTCCCTACGTCGAGATCTGACGCCGATCATACGTGTTTCGATAAATCGAAACCCGGGCGAATTCCGGATTTCCGGGAGCGGGGGTGTGCGCCGAGGGTCGGGACCGGCATCACCGGGTCGACGCGGGATCGATGTCCACCCCGAGCACCGTCGCGACCCGGACCAGGTCCACGTCCGCCGCCAGGATCGCCGCGCCGCGCCGCCAGGCAACCGCGACGATCATGCAGTCGATCAAGCCGCGTGGAGTGACGCCCGCCGATCGACAGCGCCGGTGGATTCGCGCGGCGGCCTCGAAGTCGGTCGCCGAATCGAAGAGCAACGGTCGGAAGCGAAGCAGGAGCCGGCGCAGGTCGTTCTCCCGCTTCGCATTCCGGGCACCGGCGAGTACCTCCATGATGATCGGCTGGGTCACCGCCAGCGCATCGCCCGACTCGATGAGCGCGGTCAGTCGCAGATCGGTGGGACTTCCGGTCGCCCGATCGAACTCGACCCACGCGGAAGTGTCGGCCAGGATCACGGGGCCACGTCATCCGGCACGTCAGCGATCGCGTGTGCTCCCCGCATCGCGAGCGCCTCGGAACGGGTCATCGGCTGGCCGGCCAGGTGACGCAACGCCAGGTCCACCGCCTCGGTCTTGGTGTGCACGCCGTAGCGGTCCATGATCGTCAGGAGCGCCTGCTCGTCCAGTTCGATGTTGGTGCGAATCCTCGCCATACACCAAGAGTACACTGCCCGTGTATCGATGGTGTATACCAGGCGGTCCTCGACCGGTCCGGATCACACCGCGACAACCGCCCGCGCGCCGCGGACGTCCAACCTGCGGACAATCATTTGACGACGGAAGATGTGAACCTTGTTACTCGTGGAGCCCAATACTGTGCCGATTACCGTGACCATTCCAGAGTTCGACCCCACCCCGGACATCCGGCTGATCGTCGCCGACATGGACGGCACCCTGTTGGACGACGAGAAGGAGCTGCACGACCACTTCTGGCCGCTCATCGAGGAGCTGCACACCCGCGGCATCCTGTTCAGCCCGGCCAGCGGGCGGCAGTACTACACCCTGCTGCGCGAGTTCGAAGACATCGCGGACGAGATGGTCTTCATCGCGGAGAACGGCTCGCTCGTCATGCGGCGCGGTCAGGAGGTCAGCTCCGACTGCCTGAGCCGCGAGGACGCCCTGCGCCTGGTCCGCACCCTGCGGCAGGCGGCCGCCGACGGGGTCGACGGCGGAGTGGTGGTCTGCGGCAAGCGCTCGGCCTACATCGAGCGGTCCGACCGGCCGTTCTTCGAGCAGGTGGACAAGTACTATGCCCGCCTCGAGGTGGTTGACGACCTGACCAAGGTGATCGACGACGACGTGCTCAAGGTGGCCGTGTACGACTTCGTCTCGGCCGAGCACAGCACCTTGCCGGTGCTGTCCGACTTCGTGGAATCGCACAAGGTGACCGTCTCCGGCGAGCACTGGCTGGACGTGAACACCCGCACCGCGAACAAGGGACACGCGATCAGCGCGTTGCAGGCCGCGTTCGACATCACCCCGGCGCAGACCATGGTGTTCGGCGACTTCCTCAACGACCTGGAGATGATGGATACCGCGGACTACGCGTTCGCCATGCACAACGCGCACCCCCTGCTGCGGGAGCGGGCGAAGTTCGTGGCACCGTCCAACAACGAGAACGGCGTGGTCCGCACCATCGCGTCGATCCTGGACATCCCGCTGGTCTGAGCCGACGCCAACCCGGGCCGGTCAACCAGCGACGGCCGGCACGAACCGCCCGCCGAGCAACACCTGACGCACCCGCGCCAGCGGCGCCAGGCCCGCGTCGAACGCCCCGTCGACGATCACCAGGTCGGCATCGAACCCCGCACGCACGAAGCCCTTTCGATCGGCCAGGCCACACGCCGCGGCGGCCAGTGAGGTGCCGGCGGCCAGCGCCTCGGGCACCGACGCGCCGGCCGACACCAGGAACTCCAGCCCGCAGCGCATCAGGCCGTGGGCCATGAACGGCACGATCCCGGCGTCCGAACCACCGACGAACCGCGCCCCCGCCGAGTGCGCTTTGCCGATAGCGACCCGCCGCATCTGGAGCATCTGCTCGGGGGTCACTCCGAGTTGCGCCATCAGCTTCCTGATGTTCGGCGGCGCATCGTCGTATGACTCCGGAGGCGGTGCCATCAGCGCCGCGCCGATGGGAATCTGCCGCGCGACGAGGACCGCGAGCAGTTCCTCCGGCATCCGCGGACCCTGCGGCGTCAGACAACTGCAGTGCTCCAGTCCGTCGACCCCCGCCTGCACCGCCAATTCGACGGCGGACAATGCGTGGGCATGTGCGGTGACAGGAAGGCCCGCGGCGTGCGACGTCTCGACGATCAGCCGCAGTTCGTCCAGCGTGAACTGCGGCACCATCACATCGGTCCCCGTGGTGGCCATGCCGCCGCTGGCCATCACCTTGACGACGTCGACCCCTCGGTCGATCCGCTCCCGGACCGCCGCCCGGATCTGCGCCGCCCCGGACACCTCGCCGCCCAGGTAGTAACAGTGCCCGCCGGGGCTGGTCAGCGGCGGCCCGGAGGCCAGGATCGTCGGCACGGGACCGGACGTCACCCCGGCGCGCTGCCGGTCGCGGCGGTCCACCACGACGAACCGCCGGTCGCCCAGGTCGCGCACCGTGGTGATCCCGGCCGCCAGGTGCGCGGCGAGCGAGCGGCCGACCACTGCCTGGACCTCCTCATCGGTGTAGCCCTCGACCAGGTCCAGCGCCTGCACGCCACTGTCCGCGACCAGGTGCACGTGAGTGTCGATCAGCCCGGGCAGCACGGTCCCGTCGCCGACCTCGACCACCTCGACGGACGCGCCGACGTCGGGGTGGCCGTCCGCGACTCCGACGATCGCCCCGCCGTCCACCACCACGGTGGCACCACCGCCGAGGAACCGCGTGCCGTCGAACAGGGCCGAGCATCGAATCGCGAGCATCTGCCGTGAATACTCCGGGCAATTCGGACAGTCAACGGGATAACACGGAAGCCACGGAATAATTGACCCTCGTGGACGTCTACACCGCGCTGGCGAGCGGCACCCTGCTCGACGGTCGGTACCGGCTGGGCGCAGTGATCGCCCGCGGCGGCATGTCCACGGTGTACCGGGGTGTCGACACCCGGCTGGACCGTCCGGTCGCGGTGAAGGTGATGAGCCCGCAGTACGTGGCCGACCCCACCTTCCTCAACCGGTTCGAACGGGAGGCGCGGCTGGCCGCGTCGCTGGGCCACCCGGGCGTCGTCGCCGTCTACGACCAGGGCCACGACGGCGACCTGGTCTTCCTGGTGATGGAGCTCGTCGACGGCGGCACCCTGCGCGATCTGATCCGCGAGCGGGGGCCGCTGCCCGTGCCGGTCGTGCTGGCGATCCTCGACCCGCTGCTGGACGCGCTGGCCGCCGCGCACGCAGGCGGCCTTGTGCACCGGGACGTCAAGCCGGAGAACGTGCTGATCTCCGCCCGTGGCACGGTGAAGATCGCCGACTTCGGCCTCGTCCGGGCGGTCGGCTCGCACACCGTGGCCACCGGTGACGTCATCCTGGGCACCGTCGCCTACCTGTCCCCCGAGCAGGTCGCCACCGGAGTCAGCGACACCCGCACCGACGTGTACGCGGCCGGCGTCGTCGCCTTCGAGATGCTGACCGGTCGCCCGCCGTACGAGGGCGACAACGCCATGTCGGTCGCCTACCAGCACGTGCACAACGACGTGCCCGCCCCGTCGACCCGTGGGCCGGAGGTGCCGGCGCTGCTGGACGACCTGATCGTGGCGGCCACCTCGCGCGATCCGGCGGACCGGCCGCGGGACGCCGGCGCGTTCCTGGCAGAGCTGCGGGACGTGCGATCCGCGCTGGGCGTACCGACCGTGCCCGTCCCGGTGCCCCGTCACCGGCGGCCGTCCGCCGCCCCGCCGGTGGCCGTGCCGATCGACCCACAGGGCGAGGCCACCCGGGCGGTCCCGGCGGACCAGCCGCCAGGACCGACGGGTACCCGGATGCTCGGCGCCGAGGACGCCGGGGCCGCGGTCATCCCGCCCACCACGGTGCAGACCCGCCCCCCGCAACGGGTCGACCCGACCCGGGCGCTGCGGCAACGGCGGCGCCGCCGCTGGCTGATCGCGCTGCTGGTGGTGCTGCTGCTCGGCCTCATCTCCGCGGCCGGCGGCTGGTGGCTGGGCGGGCGGTGGGCGGCCACCCCCACCACCGCCGGACTGACCCAGTCACAGGCCGAGGCGGCCGTCCGCGAGGCGGGCCTGGTTCCCCGGATCACCAGCGGCCATTCGGACTCCGTGCCGGACGGGCAGGTGGTCGCCACGGACCCCGACGCCGGCGTCGAGCAGCTGCGGGGGTCCGAGGTCGAACTGCTCGTCTCCACCGGCCGGCCGATGGTGCCGGAGATCCAACCAGGCATGGACAAGGTCACGGCCACCGCGGCAATCGAAGGTGCAGATCTGTCCGCCGTCACCGCCACCGAGCAGGAGTTCGACGACAACGTCCCGGTCGGGGCCGTCCTGCGGACCGACCCGGCGGCCGGCACCGAGCTGGCCGTGGACGCGCCGGTCACCCTGATCCTGTCCGCCGGCCCACGGCCGATCGTGGTTCCGCAGGTCACCGGACAGGCCCAGGCGGACGCCGAGAAGGCACTCACCGAGTCCGGTTTCGCCGTCGGCACGATCACCGCGACGTTCGACGCGCGGGCCGATCCCGGCACCGTGCTGCGCACCTCGCCCACGGTGGGCAGCACCGCGCCCCGGGGCAGCAAGGTCGATATCACAGTCGCCGACTCGATCACCGTCCCGCAAGTGCGCGGCAGCTCCACCCAGGACGCGATCGCCGCCATGCGGGACGCCGGTTTCTCGGTGACCGTCGGCGATCCGACGTTCGACCCCGGAGTCGACGCCGGCGACATCGTGCGCACCGACCCGGCACCCGGCACCCGGGTGGACCGTACCGGCGCGAAGGTGTTCCTGGTGCCGTCGAACGCCGTGCGGGTGCCCGACCTGACCGACCTGTCGGTGCGGGACGCCGAGCATGAGCTGGACGACCTCGGCCTGCGGATCGAGGTGAGCTCGTTCTTCGGCGGTGACAACGGGACGGTGTGGAACCAGTCACCGGGGCCGGGTGAACGGGTGGCGCCCGGCGGCACCGTCAGCGTGTTCGTGCTGCGCTGACCGGCACGAGCCCACGCGTCAAGGACGGTCAGCGGCCGGCGGCGATCCGTTGCGATTCACGTTCGATCCGTAGCAGCATTGCGGCACCTGGCTGCACCGTGCCGGTGCAATAGGTCGACAACCGGGAGGCGGACGTCCCGACCTCGACGGCGAACCGGCGAGCGGGGAGACCGCTGCGCTCCACCGCGTCCCGGACCCGTCCGGTCACCTCGGCTCTATCTGCCTGGTCCCCGGCGGCGCGAGCCCTCCGAACCGCCTCCACCAGCAGTTCGGCGACATCGGCCTGCTCGCCGTAGGACGCATACTCCTGCACGCCGCGGGACACCGGACCCCACGGCGCGCGCCGGACCGCGGCGGCGATCCGCTGCCAGTCGGAGAGCGAACCGCGTTCGATCGCCGTCACCAAACCCTCGAAGGGCCAGGATTCGACCGGGTCGGTGGGTAAGGCGTCGATGTTCCGGAACGCCAGGTCAGACATCGCGGCTTCCTTCCGAGTTCGAATGACCTCCGTCCAGCATGACCTGTGCGAGGTCCCGGCACACGCGCCGTGTTTCGCTCCAGTCCTGCCATCTCGCGGTCAACCCCTTGTACCGACCGAGCTCCGCCAGCGTCTGCCGATCCCGGGGGTCGGGTCGGGCCAGGCGCGGGACCAGCGTCGAGACGACCGACTCGTCGTCACCGGAGCGGTCCACGTAGAAGCTGTCGATGTCGCGCAGGATGGTCGCCGCTTCCGGCACCCCCACCCGATCGGCCAATGCGGCCACATACAGGTAGTCCCGGACCTGGTTGCGTTGGACGATCAGGTAAGCCTTGACCCGCAGTGCCTCCTCGATCGTCGGAATGGGGATCTGTTGCCCGCCGGGCAGTTCGATGAGCCGGGTCTGCAGCGGGACCCTGCGGCGGAGTTGGCGGAGGCCCGCTTCGATCCCGCCCAACCTGCCCATGATCGTCATCGGCGGTTTGGACGCCCGCACGCTGGTTGCCCAGCCGTCTGTCGCTTCCACGGCCTCCAAGACCGCCTCGTACTGCTCCTGGAGAGCCAGCACGTGATCGTGGTCGAACGAAATGCGGTGGCCGGCGTACGTGGCACTGACGGTTCCACCCACCAGGACGGCGTCCGGTACCACCTCCTGCAGTCGCGCGGCACTTTCCAGCACCGGCAGCAGGTCCGGCGGCGGGTCGATCTCCTCCCCCGTGTCCGACTGCCGCGTCACCTGGC
>JBIOVW010000396.1:0-2498 GCA_044867945.1 Nakamurella sp.
TCATCTTCTGAACTCTCTCCGATTGTCGATTGTGGTTTACAGGTAGGGCTTCTGGTTGGCCTTGAGCTTCTCGTAGCGGACCCGGGCGTCCTGGGTGAAGCCCAGGGTGGACACCTGCGCCACCGGGACGTCCCACCAGCCGTCGCCCTTGGGTGACTCGAACTCCAGATCGGTGTCCACGTGCACCATCGCCGGTTCGTCGCCGGCCTTGGCCGCGGCCAGGGCGTCCTTCAGCTCGGCCAGCGTCTTGGCCCGGTACACCTTGACGCCCATGGACTCCGCGTTCAGCGCCAGGTCGACGGGCAGCTTGCCGCCGTCGAGCCGACCGGATTCGTTGTTGCGGTACCGGTACTTGGTGCCGAACCGCTGCACTCCCAGGGACTGCGCCAGGGCGCCGATGGAGGCGTAGCCGTGGTTCTGCAGCAGCACCACGATGATCTTGATGCCCTCCTGCACCGCGGTGACCAGCTCGGTCGGCATCATCAGGTACGAGCCGTCGCCGACGGTGACGAAGACGTCCCGCTCGGGGGCGGCCAGCTTGATGCCGATGGCGCCCGGGATCTCGTAGCCCATGCACGAGTACCCGTACTCGACGTGGTAGCCCTTGCGCTCCCGGGTGCGCCACATGCCGTGCAGGTCGCCGGGCAGCGAACCGGCCGCGCACACCACCACGTCCGTGGGCTCCATCGCCGCCTCGACCGCGCCGAGAACCTCGGCCTGGGCCAGGAACTCGTGGGTCTCGCCGTATCCGCTGTGGTGCGAGGCCACCACCTCGTCGTCCCACGCCTTGGCCCGCCGGCCGGCGTCGGCCTGATACTCCACGCCGGTCGAGTACCCGTCCAACACACCGGTCAGCGCGGTCAGCGCGTGACGGGCGTCCGCCACCACCGGGTAGCCGGCCAGCTTGAACGCGTCCAGCCCGGCGACGTTGATGTTCACGAACCGCACGTCCGGGTTCTGCCAGATGGTCTTCGACGCGGTGGTGAAATCCGAGTAGCGGGTACCGATCCCGATGACCACATCGGCCTTGCGGGCGAAGAAGTTCGCCGCCGGGGAACCGGTGGCACCGATGGCGCCCAGGTTCAGCGGGTGGTCGAACGGCAGGGAGCCCTTGCCGGCCTGGGTCTCGCTGATCGGAATGCCGGTGGCCTCCACGAAGGTCTTGAGCGCGTCGTTGGCCTCGGCATAGGTGACACCGCCGCCGGCGACGATGACCGGCGCCTTCGCCGAGCGGATGATCTGCGCGGCCTCGGCGATCACCTCGGGCTCGGGCACCGGCCGGCCGATCCGCCAGACCCGCTCGGTGAACAGCTCGACCGGCCAGTCGTAGGCCTCGGCCTGGACGTCCTCGGGCAGGGCCAGGGTCACAGCCCCTGTTTCGGCTGGGTCGGTGAGCACCCGCATGGCGCCGAGCAGGGCGGCCGGCAGCTGCTCCGGGCGCCACACCCGGTCGAAGAACCGGGACAGCGGGCGGAAGGCGTCGTTGACCGAGACATCGTACCCATAGGGCTGTTCCAGCTCCTGCAGCACCGGGGAGGCGACCCGAGTGGCGAAGATGTCGCTGGCCAGCAGCAGCACCGGCAGCCGGTTGATGGTGGCCAACGCGGCGCCGGTCAACATGTTCGACGAACCGGGGCCGACCGACGCCGTCACCGCGAAGGTCTCCAACCGGTCCTTCTGCCGGGCATAGCCGACCGCGATGTGCACCATGGACTGCTCGTTGCGGCCCTGGTGGTACGGCAGCAGCTCCGGCTCCTCCAGCTCGGCCTGCAACAGGGCCTGACCCAGACCCGCCACGTTGCCGTGCCCGAAGATGCCGAAGCAGCCGGCGAACAGCTTGCGCCGCACCCCGTCCCGCTCTGTGTACTGCTTACCCAGGAACTGCACGACCGCCTGGCCGACGGTCAGCCGAACGGTCTGCGTCCCCTGCGACGCTGCTGCGGTGGTCACCGTGATTCTCCTGATTCTGATTCTGGCGCGGTATAGAAGGGCAGGCGCGGATCGGTGGGCTGGTCCCCCCAGGTCGCCCGCACCCAGCCGTGGTTCGGGTCGTCGCTGATGCCCCAGGCCCGTCCGGTGCCGGGGCCGGCCATCACGTTCAGGTAGTACATGTGGTGCGACGGCGAGGCGATCGACGGGCCGTGCCAGCCGTGCGGGATGAGGACGGTGTCGCCGTCGGTGACCTCCTCGAGCAGCTCGATCGGCCGCGCCGCCGTGCCGTAGATCCGCTGGTAGCCGACGGCTTTCGCTGTCCGGGCGATCCGGGCGGCGGCGGGCGCGGCCGAGGCGAACTGGTAGAAGTAGATCTCCTCCAGCTCGGTCTCGCCGCCGTCGATCCCGCCGGTCTCGTCGTGCTTGTGCGGAGGGTACGACGACCAGTTGGACGCCGGGGTGAGCACCTCGGTGGCCAGCAGCTTGACGCACTCCATGCCCGCGCCCATGCCGAAGTTGTTGACCTGCCGGGTGTGCGACCCGGTGCCGCGCAGCGACACGTCAAC
>JBIOVW010000397.1:0-9250 GCA_044867945.1 Nakamurella sp.
CGCCCGGGTCGGTTCCTCCCCGGACGGCTCGACCGGCCGTCGCGATCCGGGGCCCGCTCGGCCCGCACCACGTAGGTGGTGCCGGCCGGACCGTCCAGCCGATCCACCCGGGCCAAGCGCAGTCCGGCTGCGGCGACCTCCGTCCGGTCCCGTTCCAACTCGTCCTCGGCGGTCGATCCCTTCAACGCCAACATCAGGCCGCCGGGGCGGACGAGGCCGGCGCACCAGCCGGCCAGCTTGCCCAGCGGGGCGACGGCCCTGGACACCACCACATCCGCGCCGCGGACATCGTCCGGGACGTCCTGGGCGCGGCTGCGGACCACCCGGCAGTTCGACAACCCGAGCGCCTCGACCACCTCGGCGAGGAACCGCACCCGCCGGTCCAGCGGTTCGACCAGACACACCCGGCAGTCGGGGCGGGCGATCGCCAGCACCACACCGGGCAGCCCGGCCCCGCTGCCGACGTCGACGATTCGCGACCCCGGCGGAATCAGGTCGGACAGCGCGGAGCAGTTGAGCACGTGCCGGGTCCAGAGGCGGTCCGCCTCGCGCGGGCCGATCAATCCGCGGGTCACCCCGTCCGTGGCCAGGACCTGCACGTACTCCCGGGCGGCGGCGATCCGCTCACCGAACACCTGACGAGCCGCAGGCGGCTCGGGTTCCAGCATCGACGCCGCCGGACCATCGACCGCATCCGCACCGCTGGTCACCACGAAGCGCGTACCCGGAAAACGAGCACTCGAACGTATGTTCGCACGTCAGCCAGACGGGCTGATCACGACCCGCCGCCGGGGTTCCTCGCCCTCGCTCGAGGAGTCGGCTCCGGCGATCCGGCCGACGGCGTCATGCACGACCTTACGTTCGAAGGGGTTCATCGGGGACAACCGCACCGGCTCTCCGGAGGCGACCACCTGCTCGGCCAGCGTGCGTCCCAGCTCATCGAGCTCGGCCCGCCGGCGTGCCCGGTACCCGGCGATATCCAGCATCAACCGCGAGCGCTGGCCCGTCTCGGCCAGCGCGGCCAGCCGCGTCAGCTCTTGCAGCGCGTCGAGTACCTCACCGTGGTCGCCGACGAGCTTGCTCAGCTCACCCTCGCCGATGATCGACACCACGGCCCGCTCGCCCTCGACGTCCAGGTCGATGTCGCCGTCGAAGTCGAGAATGTCCAGCAGCCGCTCCAGGTAATCACCGGCCGCATCCCCCTCCGCCACCAGCAGCTCGTGCTTTTCCGCCGGAGTCGCGTCCGCCTGGGTCGCGTCCGGCTGGGTCGCGTCCGCCGCGTCGGTATCGACCAGCGTGGCCGCGTTGTCTGTCATGGAATCTCCCTGTTGTCCTTGCCCGTCCGTCGCGTCGTCCGCCTCGCCCCCCGCGGGCCGCTGCTGGGCGACCGCCGACCGGGCGAACGGGGCAGGGTGGGGCACCGGATGCCGTCCGGCCGACGCCGCCCCAAGTGATCAGCGTTTCTTCTTCGACCCGCCGCGCTGTGGCTTCGCCCCCGGCGCGGGCTTGCTGCCCGTCGCAGGCTTGTTACCTGGCGGCTTGGACATCGACACCCCGCCGGGAGATCCGTTGCCCGATCCGGCACCGTCAACCGGCCCATCGCCGACCTTGGACGGGTTCACCACCGGCCGGTTTCCTGACGTCTTGGGCTTGGCCCCCGGTTTCGGCGTGGTGAAGCGGCTCGCCTCCTTGGCCTCCTCGACGATCGCGGCCCTTGCCGCGGCCCGTCGGTCCTGGATCTTGTGCGCCACGTACAGCTGGCCGAACGTCCACGAGTTGTTGGCCAGCCAGTAGAACAGGATGGCGAGCGGGAAGAACGGGCCGCCGACGACCACGAACAGCGGGAACATGTACAGCATCAGCTTGTTCATGATCGCGGTCTGTGGGTTGGCCGAGGCGTCGATGTTCATCTCCGCCTGCCGGGCCACCGACCGGCGGCTGGTCAGGTGGGTGGCGATGCCGGCGAGAATGGTCAGCGGCACGCCCCACCAGATGATCGCCTCACGCACGCCGTCCATGAAAGCCAGTTGGCTGGCGTCCATCGTCATGTAGCCGACCAGCGGAGCGCCGCCGGGCAACTGCGCGTTGCCCATCGACACGACGTCGGCATGATCGAAGAAGTAGACGTTCTGCCGGTAGAACCAGACGTCCAGGCCCTCGGGCCCATCGTTGACCGGCTGGAACATGCGCAACACGTGGAACAGGCCGATGAAGACGGGTGCCTGGATGAGCGCCGGCAGGCAGGAGGCCAGCGGGTTGACCCCGGCCTCCTTGTTCAGCTTCATCATCTCTTCGGACAGCCGCTGCTTGTCGTCCTTGTACTTCTCCCGGAGCTTCTTCATCTCCGGCTGGACGGCCTGCATCTTCAGCTGCGAGTCCATCTGCTTCATGAAGGGCTTGAACAGGATCGCGCGGAGCGTGAAGATCAGGAAGATCACGGACAGCACCCAGGTCAGCGCCGAGTCCGGGCCGAGGAACGAGCCGAACACCTTGTGCCAGACCCACATGATCCCGGACACCGGGTAGTAGATGTAGTCCAGGGACCAGAAGTTGAATGTCACGCTGCGGATCTCCTGATCGTTGTGTCCGCGCCCCGCGACGGCGGCGCGCTGGACAAGTCTGCCGGATTTCCGGCCGATGCCTCGGCCGGCGGCCGTGTTCGCGATCCGGATTCGGGATCACCGCCGCCCACCGCGGACTGCTCGTCGGAGCAACTCCCCGCGCCGCCGCTGCGTTCCCGGCGGAATCCGGTGGCCGGGACGTGGTCGATGCCGCCGTCGCTCCACGGGTTGCAGCGCAGCAGCCGCCAGATGGTCAGGGCCGTGCCGACCAGTGCGCCGCGGGTGCGCAGCGCGGTGACTGCGTACGCACTGCACGTCGGGTAGTAACGGCAGGTCGCCGGCGTGTACGGGGTGATGAACCGTTGGTAGAAGCGGATCGGCGCGATCAGCACCAGAGCCGGCAGGCTCGTCCGCGTCCTGGTCATCGGCCGGCCCCGGCCGGGCGCGCGTCCGACCGGACCTTCGATGTGCGCAGGGCGGCGCTGAGGGCGCCGCGCAGGGCGCTTCCCAGGTCCGCGCCGGACGCGGAGGCGGCCGACGGCAGGGCCCGCACGACCACGTCGGTGCCGGTCGGCAGCGTCGTCAACTCCTGGCGGACGAGTGCCCGGAGCCGTCGGGTGACGCGATGGCGGATGACCGCGTTGCCCACCTTCGCGGAGACGACGAAACCCACCCGGGGACCCCGGTCACTGCCGCCGGAACGACCGGTCAGCAGGTGGACCACCAGGTGGGGGGATGCCGCACGGCGGCCGAGGCGCACCACGGCGGCGAATTCGTCGGAGGTGTGCAGGCGGCTGCCAGCAGGGAGCACGGCGGGCCCGGCCCGACGCCGATCAGGCCGACAGCTCGACGCGACCCTTGCGACGGCGCGCGGCCAGGATGGCCCGTCCGGCCCGGGTCCGCATCCGGAGCCGGAAGCCGTGGGTCTTGGCCCTGCGGCGGTTGTTCGGCTGGTACGTACGCTTGCTCACGGCTATCTACTCCTACATCCCACTGCGGCTGGCACTGCGCGATTCCGCTGATCGGCGACCGACCGGATCCACCGGCTACCCCTGGAGCAAAATCACCCTGAGGGCAGCACGAACCGGCCGGCGATCACCGGGTTTCCACCAGAGTACGGACAGCCCGGATGCACGGTCAAACCCGCCGGCCCGTGGGCACGTCGGGGCAAGATCGCGACACGCCGTCCGGCCTCCTTGCTTTCCCGCTCGGTCTTGTGGCAAGCGCGGGGAAGTTGTTAGCGTCTCGCCCGCACGGCTCGGAGTCACCGAGTTCCCCGAGCAGACCTATCCGCGCGGCGGCCCGTGGCGCGGGCCGTTTACCGTTCTCCCTGGGTTGCCCACATCTGTGGACAACTGTTGTGGATGGGGCACGGGGACGGCACAGGGGCGAGGGATGGCGAGTGAGCGTCGAGGACACGGACAACCGGCTCCTGCCGGTCTGGCAGGCCGTCGTGGCCGACCTCGAACCAACGCTGTCGCAACAGCAACGGGCCTGGCTGTCGTTGACCCAACCGGTGGGCCTGCTCGGTTCGACCGCCCTGTTGGCCGCCCCGTCCGAGTTCGCCAAGGAGGCGATCGAGCGGAGCCTGCGGGAGGGCATCACCTCCACCCTGTCGGTCCACCTCGGCCAGCCGATCAATCTCGCGGTGACCGTCTCCGAGGACCCCGCCGACCCGCCCGTCCCTCCCGTCGACCGCCGCTACCCCCGCGAACGTCCGGCGGCCGCGTCCGACGGATACCCGGGAACCGGCAACGGCTCGGCCAACGGATCGATCGGCACCGGCCGTCCTGCCGGCGGCTTCCGGGACACCTCCGGCCAGAGCCCCGGGGTGGCGTTCGACGGGGACCCGGAACTCACCGACGACGACGGTGACGACGAGGCCAGGGTGGCCACCGTCACCGAGATCTGGCCGACCTACTCGATGCGCCGGGACCAGGCGCCACCCAATCCCGCCCAGAGCCGGCTGAACGAGAAGTACAGCTTCGAGACGTTCGTGATCGGCGCGTCCAACCGGTTCGCCCACGCTGCGGCGGTCGCCGTCGCCGAAGCGCCGGCGGTCGCCTACAACCCGCTGTTCATCTGGGGCGACTCCGGTCTTGGCAAGACGCATCTGCTGCACGGCATCGGGCACTATGCCCAACGGCTGTTCCCGGGGATGCGGGTGCGGTACGTCTCCAGCGAGGAGTTCACCAACGACTTCATCAACTCGCTGCGCGACGACCGCAAGGTCGCCTTCCAGCGTCGGTACCGCGACGTCGACGTGCTGCTGGTCGACGACATCCAGTTCTTGGAGGGCAAGGAAGGCACCCAGGAGGAGTTCTTCCACACCTTCAACACGCTGTACAACGCCAACAAGCAGATCGTGATCTCCTCGGACCGGCCGCCCAAGCGGCTGGAGACGCTGGAGGACCGGATGCGCACCCGGTTCGAGTGGGGGCTGATCACCGACATCCAGCCGCCCGAGCTGGAGACGCGGATCGCGATCCTGCGGAAGAAGGCCGCGCTGGACCGGATGAATGCGCCGGACGACGTGCTCGAGTTCATCGCCTCCCGGATCGAGCGCAACATCCGTGAACTGGAGGGCGCGCTGATCCGGGTGACCGCCTTCGCCTCACTCAACAAGCAGGCGGTGGATCTGGCCCTCGCCCAGATCGTGCTGCGCGACCTGATCCGCGATCCGGTGTCCAACGACATCGACGCAGCCACGATCATGGCCGTCACCGCCGAGTACTTCAACGTCACCCTGGACGAACTGTGTGGGCCCGTCAAGACCAAGCAGATCGCCAGCGCCCGGCAGATCGCCATGTACCTGTGTCGAGAACTCACCGACCTGACCCTGCCCAAGATCGGCGCGACCTTCGGTGGTCGCGACCACACCACGGTCATGCACGCCACCAAGAAGATCCGTACCGAGCTGGCCGAACGGCGCCAGACCTATGACCACGTCCAGGAGCTCACCGCGCGGATCCGCGAACGCGCCCGTCGGTGACGTCGTCGTACCCTCCCCCCTCCGGCGTGCGATCGCCCCGCCGTGCGCGCCCCACCAACCATGCACAATCTGTGGACAACTCTGTGGACAGCATCGGGCGGGCGGGGGACAACACCTCCTCGCCCGCAGTGCTCCACAGCGTGCGGCCGCTGTACCCGACGGCATCCCGGTGCTGTCCACCTCCCCGACACGCTTCGCGGCCTGCGGGGACGTCACCCGATCCACAGCGTCCACAGCGCCTACTACTGCTACTGGAGATTTCTCTTCAGGAGAACCTTCAAACAACAGGCCTGGGGATGGACGGTCGCCTGCCCGTCGGCGTCCGTCCCGGCTCCGGACCCGGTGACGACGCACTTCCGCGGTGGTCGTACGGTGGACGCCCCTGCCTGTGCCGGGGCGCGCACGAGGCGATGCCTCCTGTGGTCCGTCGTCCGCCCACCGGTCCCCAGACACCGACCCGCAAACCGACCGTGTTCGTGCCCCCACCTCGAGCGTGGGGACACGTCCCATGGAGGTCTCGATGAAGTTCCGCGTCGCCCGCGACGATCTGGCCGACGCCGTCGCCTGGGTCGCCAAGTCGCTCCCGACCCGTCCTCCGGTGCCCGTCCTCGGTGGGATCCTGCTGGAGGTCACGGGCTCGACGCTGACCGTCGCCGGCTTCGACTACGAGGTTTCGACGCGGGCGACCCTCTCCGTCGACACGCTCGACGAGCTGGATTCTGATGTAACGGCTGTCACTTCCGTTGGTAACCGGGTGCTGGTGTCCGGCCGGTTGCTCGCCGAGATCACCCGCGCCCTGCCGGCCAAGCCGGTCGACGTGGCGGTGGCCGGGCCGAAGGTCGGCATCGTGGCCGGCTCGGCTCGGTTCACCCTGCCGACGATGCCGGTCGAGGACTATCCGCCGCTGCCGCAGATGCCCTCGGCCTCCGGCACGGCGGACAGCGCGCTGCTCGCCGAGGCGGTGGCGCAGACCGTGATCGCCGCCGGCCGTGACGACACGCTGCCGATGCTCACCGGCATCCGGGTCGAGATCGAGGGCGATCGGCTGACCCTGGCCGCTACCGACCGGTTCCGGCTGGCGGTCCGCGAACTGTCCTGGCACCCGGACCGGGCCGACCTGTCGACCGCCGTCCTGGTGCCGGCCCGAACCCTGGCCGATGCGGCCAAGACCCTCGGCGGCGCGAAGGAGGTCACCGTCGCCCTGGGTGACGGGCTGCTCGGACTGGACGCCGGCGACCGCCGCACCACGGTCCGGCTGCTCGACGTCGAGTTCGTCAAGTACCGGTCGCTGCTGCCGACCTCGCAGACCACCACCGTCGAGGTGCCGGTCTCCGCGCTCGCCGAGTCGATCAAGCGGGTCGCGCTGGTCACCGACCGCGGGCATCACCTGCGGATGCAGATCGGCGACGGGTCGCTGACGCTGACCGCCGGCGGCGACGACGAGGGCCGCGCCGAGGAGGACCTGCCCGCCGACGTGGACGGCGAGGAACTGCTCATCGCGTTCAACCCCAGCTACCTGCTGGACGGGCTGGGCGTCGTGCACGCCGACAGGGTGCGCCTGTCGTTCACCACCCCGGCCCGCCCGGCGTTGATGGTCCCGGTGCCCGTCGGCAACGGCGACACGGAGACCGGCTCGCCGGACGTCGACCCGGACGGAGTCAGCGCCGACGGCACCCCGGCCTATCGCTACCTGGTCATGCCCGCTCGGCTGCCCGGCTGAGCTCGGCCTGCCGAGGTCGACCCGGTCCGGCCACCACGTTCGTCACCCAAGCAGGGGGAAGGAAATCAGCATGCAGCTCGGTCTGATCGGTCTCGGCAAAATGGGCGGCAACATGGCCGAACGGCTGCGCCGCGACGGCCATCAGGTGGTGGGCTTCGACCGCAGCCCCGAGTCGCCCCGGGACGTCGACTCGCTCCAGGCCCTGGTCGCCGCCCTGACGACGCCGCGGGTGGTCTGGGTGATGGTGCCGGCCGGTGAGCCGACCAGGGCGACCGTCGCCGCGCTCGGCGACCTGCTGTCCTCGGGCGACATCATCATCGACGGCGGGAACTCCGAGTACGTCGACGACCAGGCGCACGCCGCGGCGCTGGCCGGCAAGGGCATCCGGTACCTGGACTGCGGCGTGTCCGGCGGCGTGTGGGGCATCACCGAGGGCTATGCGCTGATGGTCGGTGGGGACGCCGACGCGGTCGCGGTCGCCCAACCGGTCTTCGACTCACTCAAGCCGCCGACCGGCGGGTTCGTGCATGCCGGTCCGGTCGGCGCCGGCCACTTCGTGAAGATGATCCACAACGGCATCGAGTACGGGATGATGCAGGCCTACGGCGAGGGCTACGAGCTGATGAAGGCCGTCGACTGGGTCCCCGACCCGGAGAAGGTGATGGCGTCCTGGCAGCACGGCACGGTGATCCGGTCGTGGCTGCTGGACCTGCTGGTCCGCGCCTTCGACGAGGATCCTGGGCTGAGCCAGATCCGCGCCTACGCGCAGGACTCCGGCGAGGGCCGGTGGACCATCGAGGCCGCCATCGAGAACGCCGTGCCCATGCCGGTGATCACCGCCGCGCTGTTCGCGCGGTTCGCCTCCCGGCAGACCGATTCGCCGGCGATGAAGGTGGTCGCCGCGCTGCGCAACCAGTTCGGCGGGCACCCGGTCGGCAAGGAAGGCTCCGACGCCTCGGTGCCGATTGCCTGAGCGGTGCCGATTGCCTGAGCGTGCCGCGCCGAGGGGGGTGGCGGCGTGTACGTGCGGCACCTGTCGCTGAGCGACTTCCGGTCCTGGCCGTCGGTCGAGCTGCCGCTGCGCCCCGGGGTCAACGTGCTGGTCGGCCACAACGGCACCGGCAAGACCAACCTGATGGAGGCACTCGGCTACCTGGCCACCCTCGGCTCGCACCGGGTCGCCACCGATGCGCCGTTGGTCCGCAGCGGCTGCGCGCGTGCGATCCTGCGGGCGGCGGTGGTCTCCGGCGGCCGGGAGCTGCTGCTCGAACTGGAGATCGCCCGCGACCGGCGCAACATCGCCCGGATCAACCGCGCGCCGTTGACCCGGGCGCGGGACCTGCTCGGCGTGCTGCGCACGGTGCTCTTCGCTCCAGAGGACCTGGCCCTGGTCCGGGGCGACCCCACCGAACGTCGCCGATTCCTGGACGAGGTGCTGATCATGCGGGCGCCCCGGCTGGCCGGGGTCAGGGCCGACTACGACCGCGTGCTCAAACAGCGCAACGCGCTGCTCAAGACCGCCGGCGCGGCCCGCCGGTCGGGTGATCTGTCCACCCTGGACGCCTGGGACGAGCACCTGGTGGCCGCCGGGTCCGAACTGGTGCACGCCCGGCTGGCCCTGGTGGCCTCGCTGCGGCCGCACGTCGCCTCCGCATACGCCACTGTCGCGGGAGTGGAGGCCGGGACCGAGCCGGGTTCCGGTCAGCTCGCGGACCTGGCCTACCGATCGACGATTCCGTTGGACTCCCCGATCGACTCCCCGACCGGCTCGGAGCCGGGGGTGGTCGCGGTGCCGGATCGGCCGACGTTGGCATCGGCCATGCTCGACGAGCTCGGCCGGATGCGGCCTAAGGAGTTGGAACGCGGCATCTGCCTGGTCGGCCCGCACCGGGACGACCTGGAACTGCAGCTGCGCGGCGACCCGGCCAAGGGATACGCCTCCCACGGGGAGTCCTGGTCGTTCGCGCTGGCCCTGCG
>JBIOVW010000398.1:0-2064 GCA_044867945.1 Nakamurella sp.
GGTGATCAACGCGGTGATCCGGCGGTTGTCGAGCAGGAACATCGGGGCCACCGCCAGCGGGCCTTTGAACGCGCCGTAGCGGCGTTCGACGGCTTCCTGGCCCTTGTAGCGGCGCAGCACCTCGCCAGCGTCGACGGTGGCGGGCAGGTTGGTCAGCAGGGCGTACCAGCCGTCGGTGGCGGCCTCGGCGTCGATGGCGGACTGGTCGAACGACCAGTCCAGCGTCGGTTTCCCGGTGACCGGGTCGGTGCCGATGGCGGTGCGCAGGTAGCCGCCGACCCGGCGGTCGCGGGCGAGGGCCGCGACCCGGGCGGTGACCGCGGCCGGGTCGGGGTAGTGCCGGCCGCCGAGCCCGCGGCCCAGCCGTTGCAGGTCGTCGGCGGCCCGGTCGAGCTTCTTGGCCCGGGCGGTGGCCGCGGCCTGGGCGCGGGCCGAGGAGTGCACGAACACCCGCCGCAGCCGCAGCACGGGATCACGTTTGCGTTTCCCGGGGATCGTCATGGTGTCCTCGCAGACCGCCCAGGTTCCCCGCGCCTCGGGCGGGGTGGCGGTGTCGCGCTGGGCGACGTAGTCCACCTCGGTGGCCGCCGCCCGGTCCAGCGCGGCCAGCTCGGCCGCGCCGACGTAGGTCTTCGAGGCCGGCGCGATGAACTCCACACCGGCCTCGATCATGTCCCGCAAGTTCCGGTAGGACACCAGCTTCGAGTCCCCGACCAGCAGGAACCGCCGCGGGGCGGCCAGCTCGCGGCAGGCGCGCATCGCCGCGACGACCTGCCCGACCTCCCCGGCCCCGCCGGAGTAGGCGCGGTGGAACACCGGCACTGCCCCGTCGGCGGTCACCATCAACCCGGCCTGGATCTGTTTCAGGTCCGGGCGGCGATCCTTCGGGTGCCCGAACCGCGGCGCCGGATGGTCGGTATCCGGGTCCTCGTAGTCGCCGTACAGCGAGATCGAGGTCATGTCCCAGTGCAACCGGGCCACGTCCAGCCCGAACACCGAGATCGCCCGAGCGCCCACCGAACCCACGACCTGGTCCAACTCCGGGGCGATCGCGTCCAACGCCCGCCCGATCCGGTCATCATTGAGCGCCGAGGTCGTGATCCCGAACGTCTCGGCCACCGCCCACTCCCGGGCCCAGCCGGCCACCCGCACCATCGGCGTTGGACTGGTCAACCGGTTCGCCACCAGCGCCTCGATCACCTGCCCGTGGGTCAGGATCGGCACGTCGTCCCGCATCGGACACGCCCGATCGATGATCCCGACCAAGTCCAGCCGCCGGGAGTACTCGGCCACCACCGGCAACGACCCCAACATCTTCTCCACACTCGACGGCCCGTACACCGCCCGCTGCCCGCGCATCGCGCCGGTATGGCAGCCACCGCTAACATGATCAAGCAGGCGCGCGGGGAGCCCACCCTCCCGCATGTGCGAAATGCAGGACTAGCCCCGCTTTTCGCACATGAGCGAAGGTGGGCCCAACACGCGGTGTTTTTTGATCATGGTGGTCGGGTGGGGTCGACGTCAAGCAGGTCCAGCAGCCGGGTCTGGAGTCGGTTGGGCTGCGGGATGGTCGCTGGCCGGCCGTGGCCGGCGGGGATCAGTCGCAGCGGGGCCAGGGCGGCCAGGATCAGCCTGCCGGTGGGCCGGGCTGGCCGGCCGGAGCCGAGGCCGTTGAGGTGGGTGTCGGGGGCGATGGCCTGGCGGACCTGGCGTTCGATCAGGCTGAAGATGAGCAGGGCCAGGCAGATCACGGTGATCAGCGCGGTGATCCGGCGGTTGTTGTGCAGGAACATCGGGGCCACGGCCAGCGGGCCTTTGAACGCGCTGTGGCGGCGTTCGACGGCTTCCTGGCCCTTGTAGCGGCGCAGCACCTCGGCCGCGTCGATGGCGGGCGGCAGGTTGGTCAGCAGGGCGTACCAACCGTCGGTGGCGGCCTCGGCGTCGCGCGCGGCCTGGTCGAACGACCAGACCAGGGTGGGTTTCCCGGTGGTCGGGTCGGTGCCCACGGTGTGGCGCAGGTAGGCCCCGACCCGGCGGTCGCGGGTGATGGCCGCGACCCGGGCG
>JBIOVW010000399.1:0-8934 GCA_044867945.1 Nakamurella sp.
CTGTAGTTACCAGTCAGAGCATCTGCAAGAGGTGTGATCGTTCTTCGGCTGTCGAATCTCGGCGTCTCCCCAACTAGTGACGTGAGGCCCTGCAGGTGGGGCACTCTGCATGGCTCCGAGGTCTACGTGGACCGGCACTGTGACCCCGGTTGGCGCAATGGCGTGCTGGCTTGCAGGGTTCCCTCGGTTTCCGCCAGGCCGCCGGGCGGGCGGTGGTTGCCCTCACGCCGCTCGACGCCGCGACCCGCTCCGCCAGCCGTGCTTCAGCGACACCAACCCGATCAGCGCCTTGCCCGGGATCTGGTGCTGGCGGCGGATGGTGACGGTCAGGCAGGCCCTGATGAGTTCGGTCTGCTCGGATACGTGATGTCCCGGATCGGGTCACCACCCACGCAACCGGCGGCCTGAGGTGTTCAGCTCACTCGTCGAACGGGGCGAGTGTGATGGCCGTGGCGAAGGCGCCGTACCGGCGCAGCAGCATGGCGCGGCCCTGCGGCACCCTGGCTGCCTCGCGGGCCCACGCGTTGATGAAGTACGTCTTGAACCCAACTCGTGGGTGTTGACGGACGGCGCTTTCGAAGACTCCGGGCGGGAGGTCCCAGCTGCGAAGCCCAACGACGTCCACCCCGGCGCCGGCGGCGAGCAGGTAGGCAACTGGACCGGCCTCGCGGGGGACGCGTGGACTGTGGTGCATGGTGATGGCGGTCTGCAGGGTTTCGGTCGCTGCGGTGGAGAGACCGACCTGCTCGGCGACGTCCACGGCGACGTGGGCCGAAGTCAGCGTGCAGTCGTCTCGCCCCCCTGCTGCGACCAGGCCGACGTCGTGCAGGAGCGCGGCTGCGTAGAGCAGCTCGGTGTCGACGTGGATGTTGTCGAGCTCCCCGAGTGCGCGTCCGAACACGTAGCTGCGGAAGCTGTGGTTGAGCAGGGTCGCCGGTAGGACGCGGTTGGCGACGTCGAGCGCTGCGCGGGTCAGGGCGGAATCCGGTGGAAGCAACCGCCTGGCTGGCACGTATGCTTTCCGCCCACGGTTGACGCGGGCCACGAGGCTGAGTCGCCCGATGAGGTTGCCCACGAGAACCCGGGCCAGGTCGACCACCATGCCATGCCGCTGCCCCGGCTCCAGATGTCCGCCTGTGCGACGCGTCCAGTCGAAGGTCCTACCGTGCTCGGGGAGCTCATGTCAGTTCCTCCGCAGGTCGTGTGCTGTTCAACTTGTTCATGTCTGTGACGATTCCGCGACTCGCGCGGCCTCGCCCCAGTCATATGACCGGGATACCGCGCACCCGGCGACTCGAGGCCCGCAGCCTGAGAAAGGCCAATGCTCAGGGCGAGCACTCGTCGGGCGCGTGCCGCGGAGGATGCCAGGGCATCAGTAGAGGCCCCGACGTCAAGACCCTCGACGCTGCCGCAACTCACCCAGGCCGAGTTGTCGACGACCGTCGGCTGCCTGAGGCCCCGGGCCATGTAGCTGGAGACGCCGTGGCCTAAGCAGACGGTGCCCAGATCGCCGCCGACCTGCACACGCTGCTCGACCGGGCGCACGTGCCCGGGCCCTACGTCCTCGCCGGCCGCTCCTTCGGCGGCCTCTACGTCCAAAGCTTCGCCGCGCAGTTCCCGGATCAGGTCGCCGGCCTGGTGCTCCTCGACTCCACCGCACCCAAGCCGGGACCGGCCCTGCCGACCAGCACCGCCGACAACGTCTTCGGTTGCGTCGCCGCCCTGGTACCTGCCATCGCTCACCTCGGCGCCGGACGGCTGATCGCCCAAGCCTCCTACGGCGATCTTCCGCCACGGATACAGGACGAGGCGCGCGCCAACGCGTCGCTGGCGCCCGACCTCGGCAGCTTCATCGAAGAGTTCGTCGAAGCCAACACCGCGATGCAGCAGGCCGCAGCCCTGACCAACCTCCACGGGAAGCCGCTGATCGTCCTCACCGCCGACACCGGGAACGACGCTGGATGGCAACAGAAGCAGGACCACATGGCTGGCCTGTCCACCAACAGCCTCCACCGGATTGCCCACGCCACCACCCACGACTCCATGGTCAGCGACCCAGCCGACTCCGCCGCAGCCAGCCAGGCCATCCACGACGTCGTCCAGGCGGTACGCACCGCCCGACCGCTCCGCTAACCCACCCCACCAAGCTCCACCAGCCGAGTGTTCCTCTGACGCCGTAACGGCACCGAGCGTACGACGCTGCGGCACCGTGTGGCCGACAGTCGCGTTGGGCGTCTGCGATGTCCACCTGGCGCCGGCGATTCGACGACCGTGTACAAGGCCGGCCGGCCCCCGAACTGCCCCCCCGGCAGCGATCGGCGGGCTGCCCCGGCGGCCGTGTGCCGCTACGCCGTGGTGGTGTACCGGTCGGGGTCGTTGTCGAAGGTGGCGGCACAGTGATCCGAGCAGAAGTAGTACGTCACGTCCTCGATGCTGCGGGTTGCGGCGGCTGCCTCGGGGCTGATCGTCATCCCGCAGACGGGGTCGACGGTGCCGGCGGCCTCGCGGCCGGCGTCACGCAGTGCGGTGTCGGTGGCGGTGGCGTGGATCGGGCCCAGATGGACCTGCGGTGTCACCGGCGCGGGTTGCTTGGTGGGTGGGTGGGCGGGATGCCAGCGGCGTAGCCGGTTGGCGTTGGCCACCACCGACAGAGACGACAAGGCCATGGCGGCCGCGGCGATGACTGGTGAGAGCCGGATTCCAAACAGTGGGTAGAGCAGTCCGGCGGCGATCGGGATGCCGACCGCGTTGTAGATCAGCGCGAAGAACAGATTCTGGCGGATGTTTCTCATGGTCGCCCGCGACAGGCTGATCGCGGTCGAGACGCCGGTCAGCGACCCGGAGATCAAGGTGATGTCGGCGGCCTCGATCGCCACGTCGGTGCCGGTGCCGATGGCCAACCCGATGTCGGCCTGGGCGAGCGCCGGGGCGTCGTTGATGCCGTCACCGACCATGCCGACCCGGGCACCGCCAGCTTGGAGCCGCTGGACTTCGCTGGCTTTGTCCTGCGGCAGCACCTCGGCGAGCACGGTCTCGATGCCGACCTGGCCGGCGATCGCGGCGGCGGTCCGCCGGTTGTCACCGGTGATCATCACCGTGGACAGACCGAGGGCGTGCAGCGCGGCGAGGGCCGGCGCCGAGTCGGGTTTGATGGTGTCGGCGACGGCGAGAACACCGGCGGCCTGTCGGTCGACGGCGACGAGGATGGGGGTTTTGCCGTCGGCGGCGTAGCGCCCGGCCACCTCCTCGGCGGCACTGGTGTCCAGCCCGGCGTCGGTCAGCAGCCGCGCGTTGCCGACCAGCACCTCCCGCCCGTCGACGGTGGCCTGCAGCCCCTTCCCGGTGATCGTGGTGAATCCGCTGACCGGCAAAGGGCTCAGTCCGCGGTCCCGGGCGGCGGCGGCGATGGCGGTGGCGAGGGGATGTTCGCTGTCCTGCTCCGCCGCGGCGACCAACCTCAGCAGGGTCTCCTCGTCGAACCCGTTCAGCGGCTGAACGTCGGTCAGGGCCGGGGTGCCGGCGGTGACGGTGCCGGTCTTGTCCACCACGATGGTGTCGAGCTTGTGGGCGGTCTCCAGCGCCTCCGCGGACCGGATCAAGACCCCGGCCTGCGCCCCCTTTCCGGTTGCCACCATGATCGACAGCGGGGTGGCCAATCCCAGCGCGCACGGGCAGGCGATGATCAGCACGGCTACCGCTGAGACCAGCGCGAGGGTGAACGCGGGGGACGGCCCGAGGAGGAACCAGAGGGTGAAGGTCACGATCGCGATGGCGATCACCACCGGCACGAAGTAGCCGGAAATGGTGTCGGCGAGCCGCTGGATCGGCGCCTTGGAGGACTGGGCCTGCTGCACCAGACGGATGATCTGGGCGAGTGTCGTGTCCGCGCCCACCTTCGCTGCCCGGACTCGCAAGGAGCCGGTCGTGTTCAAGGTGGCACCGATGACGGTGTCACCGTCACGTTTGGGGGTCGGGATCGGCTCGCCGGTGATCATCGACTCGTCCACCGCTGAGCTGCCGGTGATGACGGTGGCGTCGACGGGGATCTTCTCACCGGGCCGGATGATCACCTCGTCACCAACGGCCACCTCCTCGACGGGAATCTCGGTCTCGACCCCGTCGCGGACCACCCGGGCGGTTCGGGCCTGCAAGCCAAGCAGGGCCCGGATCGCTTCCCCGGTACCGGCTTTGGCGCGGGCCTCGAGCAGCCGACCGAACAAGATCAAGGTGATGATCACCCCAACTGCTTCGAAGTACACGTCGCGGACCTCGGCCGGCAACAGACCCGGCGCGAGCGTCACCAACAGGCTGTAGCCGTAGGCGGCGGTGGTGCCCAAGGTGATCAACGAGTTCATCTCCGCCGACCGGTGCGCCAGGGCCAGCCAGCCGATCCGGTGGATCGGCCAACCCGTGTACAGCATCACCGGTGTGATCAACGCCAGCTGCACCCAGTGGTTCAGCAGCACAGCCGGCACCCACGCCGCGCCGAACACCTCATGGGCCATCACCGCGAACAACACGGGTGCGGTCAACACCGCCCCGACGATCACCCGCCGCGCCAGATCGGCGATCTCTGCCCGCCGCTCCGCCATGTCCGCAGCCTCGGCATCGGCCGCACTGACGCTGCCCTCCGCAGGTTGGGGGGCGGCCGTCCCCGACGACGCCCCCACAGTTGTTCCACCGGCGGGGTCGACGGTGTCGGCAGGGTCGACGATCAGGGTGCCGTGGATCATGTTCATCCCGCACGCGAAGCCGAACGTGCCGGCCCGGTCGGGCCGCAGCCGCACCGTCGTCGTGCTGTGGGCCGGCAGCCCGGCACTGACGCCCAAGTCGGCAAACACGACCCGATTGGTGCACTCTCCGGACTCACGCCGGTCGAACACGATCTCCAACGGCACCCCCCGGCGGGCATGGATGACGTCGGGGCTGTATCCGCCCTGGACCGTCACCCCGATCGTCTGAACTCCACCCGCCAGCTCGGCGGTCCGGCCCCGGCGCGGGGCGAAGAAGTACCAGCCGAGACCGGCAATCGCCCCCACAGCGACTACGAGGACGGTGATGTCGATGACACTCATGATGCTCCCTGGAATATGGTGCCTCCAGCGTCGCACGCCATACCCCTCCAGGGTAGGGACCAAAGGCCTGACCGCGGGATCGCCGAACCGGGCCGGCCGAGGAGCGGCTAGATCCCTCGCCGGCGACGCGCGGCAACTGCCGTGACCGAGCAACACGGATCGAGTGGCGTGGGCTGTCGACGGTGAGCGCGTCACCTGGAAGTCGTCCATGACCGACGGGAGCACGAGGTGTCTCGGTCCGGCGGGTGCAGGGGCCTCCCCTTGCGACGACGCTCCACCTGAGGAGCCCTACCGTTCAGGACCCCGGCGCACCTTCGCCGAGTCGGCTGGGCGGTCCTCCTGGCCCTGGGCCAGGAGTGGAGCACGTGGACGACGCCCGTCGGGTCGTGCCGCATCCACCGTTAGGCAGTGCCTGCGGTGGACAGCTGCTGACCCGCCGGGCACCACTCAACACCAGCAGCATCGTGAGCGGCGAAGGCCATCGCCAGGGCTGCCACGGATCGCGGTGGACTGCCCGGTGCGTTAGGAACGGACGAGCCTGGCGATCGCGGCGGAGGCTTCCTCGATCTTCTGCTCCGCTTCGACGCCGCCAGTGTCTGCGGCGTGCAGCATGCAGTGTCGGAGGTGATCGTCCAGCAGTTGCAGCGAGACGGCCTGGAGGGCCTTGGTGATGGCTGACACCTGGGTCAAGATGTCGATGCAGTACTGATCTTCTTCGACCATGCGCTGCAGGCCGCGGGCCTGACCCTCGATCCGGCGGAGCCGCTTCAGGTAGCCGTCCTTGTTGGCGATATAGCCGTGCGCGGTGCTGGTCGGCTGGTCGTTCATGGTTGGCCTCCAGACTGGTCGTTGACCACAAGGTACCCGGAGCTGGGGAGGCTGCTCGACCGGCTGCCGGTGTCGGTACGCCTCGGTGGCCAGTCGCCCCCGCGTGCCACCGGTCCAGCATGTCCGGCATCTGTATCGCCGGGCGGCTGGTCCCGGCGGCGACGCGGCCCTTCGAAGAGCCTGCGGTCAGCGGCGACCGGCATGGTCCATGCCCCGCATCATCAGAGCCATCATGACCGTGCAGACGACGGCGACCAGTAAGAATCCCGGGCTGGCCGTCCCTGTCGCCAACAGCGCGATGGCGATGACGACCATCGGAAGGCAGCAGGCCAGCATCATCCAGTGGTGCGATCTGGACTGGCTCTCGAGGGGCGGTTGCTGATCAGCAATGCGGTGATCAGATGGATGATGTGAAGGTCGAAGTGTGCTCATGATGACTGCCTCCGCAGAGATTGGGAGAGACTTGGGGTGGACGTAGCGGCAGCGGCGCGGCAGGCGCGGAGACCGTGAGATCGACGATGATCCCTGCGTTCCTCTGCGGCGAGCCCATGCTGACCCTCGTCGATTCTGCTTCTCATGCGCCTTCCTCCCTGACTGGCTTGAGGATCCGGCTGTCCGGCGGGTGGAGTGCCGTGGTTGACCTCTGGAACCATCATGTGCTTTCCGGTGCCGCCTTCAGTAGAGGCCAAAGTCCTAACCCCCCGGGGGTACAACGCGGTGCCATCGAGGCGCGCGGGGAGCGGACCCTTGGCCCCTCCGGCTTTGCCCCTCACTCGCCGCGGCCTGCCCGCGTTGCTCAGCCGCCGTGATGGGTGCTGTGGCCGGTCGGGGTCGGTGCCGGGCTTGCGGCGGATGCCGGGGCCGGCGATGGGTCACCGGAGATGGCTGGACCGATGACGAAGGCCGAGAGGGCGTACATGATCGCGAAGATCACGAGAGCGATCGCCGGTGCTTTCCAGGTGCGGAATCGGCGGTGCAGCCGTCGCAGCAGTGGAACGGACAACAGCAGCCCGAGGAGTCCGAGGAGCAGGTTCCCGCCGACACCGGTCAGCAGCGCAGCCCCGATCAGGATCCCGACATGGTGGAGGACGTGCGGCACCAACCCCAGCAAGGCACCGAGCGTGGCTGACGTCGCCTGCCAGGCCGTGGCCAGGAAGCCGCGCTTGCCGGCGGCCGCGCTGGTGCTGGTGGGTGTGTGCTGAGCGGGGGTCATCGAGATCTCCGGCTAGTGGCGTAGGCCAGGGTGGTCATCATGCCGGCCTCGGCGTGGTACAGGTTGTGGCAGTGGGTAGCCACCGTCCCGGGTTGTTGGCATCGAGGTCGACCTCGATTGTCTCCATGGGTCTGACGATGACAGTGTCCTTGCGCACACCGGATCCGAGGAGTCCGAAGGTGTGACCGTGCAGGTGCATCGGATGGAACATCATGGCCATGCTCTGGAACCGGAGCCGGACCCGCTCCCCCTCCCGCACCACCAGCGGATCGGTGTCGGGGAACGTCTTCCCGTTGAGCAACCAGCGGTAGGGCGACATCGATCCGGTCAGCACCAGGTCGTGGAAACGGTCCACCGGCTTGTCGGTCAACCGGGTCTCCTCTGAGGCGATGAGTTCGGTCCCGAGAACGATCTGGCCGTCAAGTTCGGCTGGGTGGGCGTTGGCCCGAGGAGCAGGGCCTGAAGCGGTGCGGACAACGGTCAGCCCCTGGCCGAGCTTGCCTTCAGCCGACGCGACGAGAGGGAAGACACCGTCCCGCAGCGTGACCGTCACGTCGTAGCGCTCGCCCATCCCGATCAGCACGGCGTCGCCCTCCTGATGTTGGACGGAGAAGCCGTCGCTGTGGGTGACGGTGAGGCGATGGCCGCCGAGAGCGACCCGGAACGCGGTGTCGGTGCCGGCGTTGATGATCCGCAGCCGTACCCGCTGCCCCGGTTTCGCCGTGAGTATTGACGGCGCGGCAGCGGTCTTGCCGTTGATCAGATAGTGCGGGTAGTCGACATCGCCGGCTCCACCGAGCAACCGCAACTGCATTTCACCCGTGCCCATGCCGCCCATGCCCATGCCGCCCATCGACCCGTTGCCCATGCCATGACCTCCGGGTCGTCCCTGATCGGCCGTCAGATCGGCCAAGATCTGGTCGGGGGTGCGGCCTGTGCCGTCAACCCAGTCGTCCAAGACGATGACCCATTCGGTGTCGTGGTCACCGGGCTCGGCCGGATCGTCGATGATCAACGCCCCATACAGGCCCCGGTCGAGCTGCATTCCCGAATGCGGGTGATAGAAGTACGTGCCCGGGTGTGGGGCGGTGAACTTGTAGGTGAAGGAGCCGCCCGCGGCGATCGGGTCCTGCGTGAGACCGGGCACGCCGTCCATGTCGTTGCGGAGCGCGAGTCCGTGCCAGTGGACACTCGTCGACGTGTCCAGGAGATTCGCCACCTCCACCCGGAGAAGGTCCCCGGCGGTGGCACGGATCAGCGGCCCGGGCAGGGCGTTCCCGTAGGCCCAGGTCGACACCGTTCGGTTGTCCAGATCCAGCGTTGTCGGCTGGGGTGTCAGTCGCGCCGTGACGATGCGCTGGCCGTTGACCCGGCGGGCGGCTTCGGCGCGGCGGACGGCATCGGATCCGGGAGCAACCAGCTGCCCGGCCGGGCAGCTGCCGACCAACCCGCCGACAGCGAGCCCGCCGGCTACCCCGGCCGCGCCGACGATCAGCCGTCGGCGGGAGATCGTTGACATCTGACGCTCCGTACGCGAACTCGTTCGATGCTCAACGTGCCGCTCGCAGCGCTTCGCGTCGTGCCGTGTACTCGTCGCTGTCGATCTCACCGCGGGCGAACCGCTCGTCGAGCAGCCGACCGGCGTCTCCCGGCGGCGAGGCGTTGACCCCGCGGGCGCTCAGCCCACGGAAAATGGCGATCCCCGCCACTGCGACCACAGCCCAGACAGTGAGCACGATCACGATCATCATGATCCAGCCGCCCCAGCCCATCGCGCCCCAGCCCATCCCGTTCCAACCGTGACCCCACATCATCACC
>JBIOVW010000400.1:0-12274 GCA_044867945.1 Nakamurella sp.
GAGCGCCGGCCAGAACGGCCTGCGCGACAGCATCGTGGTCAAGCGCGCCTGGGGTGAGTTCGCGACGCCGGTCGGTGAGCTGCGCTTCGGGCGTATGCCGAACCACTGGGGCCTGGGCGTACTGCTCAACTCCGGCGACGAGTACGACGACGACTACCAGTCGACGGTCGACCGCCTGCAGATCGTGTCGGGGATCAAGCCGCTCGAGCTCTACTTCTCGGCGGCCATGGACTACCCGAGCGAGGGGTCGGCACTCAGCAGGGCGTGGGGGGATCGGGCGACGTGACGGGCAAGGGCCACGGTGTCTCGCTCGATGTTGGACAGATGTACGAGGAAGTCGGCATAGATCCGCCGGCGATCTTCTCGCCAGGACTGCCGGTCCTGGCGCCGCCAGCGCAACCATTCGAGAGCGGCGGCCGGCAGCACGCCGATGGCCGCACCGATGATGATCAGGCTGACTTGGTCCAAGTTTGCTGTCATCTCCGCCTGACCCACTCGGGTGGTCTTCGATTCGCACACTTCCGCAACCGACAGAGCCCACCGACGGCTGAATTGATACCTGACGCGTTGATACCTGACGCTCGGTACGCTCGCCGGCCCTGTCCGGTTCCTTGCCACTGCACTTGCCGCCCGTGGGACGCTGAGATCGTGCAGGGCCGGGCGGACGAGGGCGGTGGCGCCGGCTGGAGTGCGCTGCGGGTCGGCCCCGGCGGCGTCCCGGCCGAGCAGGTCCGCCCGATCGGTCCGGTGGATGCTCGCTTCCCGGCAACGCGGCCGCAGGCCGGCGGCGCCGGCCCGCCGGCGCCCACACCGCCACCCCGTGCCGCCCCGCAGGCGGTGCTCGGCGCGTTCGACGACGTAAGCCCGCGGCGGCGGTCGGTGATCGGGGTGCTCGTCCTGGCCGTGCTGGCCGTGGTCGTCGTAGGTGCGGCCCTCTGGTCCACCGGTTCGCCGGGTACCTCGTTCTCGACCGATCTGGCCCAGGGCGACTGCCTGGCTGCCTCGGGTGGGCGGACGGTGATCGGCCTTGACTGCACCGCGCCGGACGCGGAGTTCGTGATCGCCGCTCGATTCGACGACACCACCGACGACAGCCGCTGCTTCATGGCGTCGTCCGACGTCGTGCTGGTGACCCGGGAGAACGTCGTGCTGTGCCTGAACTACCTCGCTCGGATCGGTGACTGCCTGTACGCCGGTAACACCGACGACGTCGGCAAGGCCCCGTGCCGGACGTCGTCTGGCAGCACGCCGCGGGGGCTGTTCCGGGTGATCGCGGTGCTCACCGATACCGTCAGTGCCCGCGGCTGCCCGCCCGGCACGCTGGAGACGCTGGTGCATCGGGACATCCCCGAAGTGGTGTGTCTGGGCCTGCCGTGAGAATGCGTCAGCACCGGCCATACTGCCCGCATGACCTGGTCGGATGAATGGACGGTCGCGGCGATCGCGGAGGTGATCCGCTCCGGGACCGCGCGGCCCGACGAGCCGGCCGCGGAGGCGCTGCGGCGCATCACCGAGCGGGACGGCCGGATCGGCGCGTTCGTCCGGGTCAGGGCCGACCGTGCGATGGCCGAGGCTGCCGCGTTGGCCGGCCGTCCCGACCTCGCCGACCCGCCGCTGGCCCGGGGTGCCGGTGGCGATCAAGGACACCGTCGCGGTCACCGGGGAGCCGCTGCGGATCGGGTCCCTGGCGACCCCCGCCGAGCCGCGGACGGGCTGCGGTGGGCGGACGGCCCGCCGCGCTGATCAAAGCATCACCAAACCGGACGAAACACCCCGCAAAGTGACGATTTGATCAGCGCAGGCGCCGATGCGGCGCTGCTGGGCTGTCAGCCCGGCCGTTTCGACTTGGGCAGCCGGGCAACGACATCCGCGTAGGACAGGTCGACGACCTCGCGGAGTTCGTCGTCGGGCACAGCTCCGCCGATGACGAAGCTGTTCCAGCCGTACCGGCCGATGTAGGCGCTGATCGTGACGTCGTCCGGGTACTGGTCGCGCCACTCCCGCGACTCCTCCTGACTGCGCCCGCACTTGAGACCGACCGAGGAGCGCTCGGGTGGCCCGAAGAACGCGAAGATTCTGTCCCCGACCTTGACGACCTCGTCACCCTCCCACGGTTCGTCCAGCCAGGCACCGGGTTTGGCCAGACAGTAGCGCAGCAGCGCCGCGCGGCTCACGTGAGACTCCCTTCGGCCGGGTCGGACTCGTCGGTCATGTTCCCGGCACTGCTCGACGGGTTGACGTCGTCGACCGTGGCGACCGACGTGATCCGGTGCAGCGCGAAGTTGCGGACGTCGCCGCGGATCCGGTCGACCGCGACCAGCTTGCCGGGCGACACCGTGATCGGTTCGACGAGTCGGCGGAAGCTGGCGCCCTGCATGTCCGCGTAGACGATCCACACGGTCCGCCGGTGTGCCGCCGCGGCCCGCAGTTCGGCCAGGATCGACGTGGTATCGGCGCCGACGGGGGACACCTTGGACAGCGCGCGGTCGGCGCTGCGCATCCGATCGACCAGTGCCGCCAGCTGCTCGACCGAGGCGGAGGGTGGTTCCCGCCAATGTTGTTGCGGGGCAGGGCGCTTCACCCGCTGGGGGTGGGCCCGCAGGTCCAGCAGGGCACCGTAGGAGTCCTCGGCCGCCGGCACCAGACCTCCGGACCGCAGATGGGTCATCAGCTCTGCCAGCGACACCGTCGAGATCGCCACCGTGGGAGCCAGTCTGCGCACCTCCACCCCGAGCCGCCCGGCCTGGGCGATCGCCTGATCGATGAGAGCCGGGTCATCGCTGCGCAGATACGTACTGGCCTGGCCCAACCGCAGGGTTCCGTAGCGGCGACCGACGTCGTCGATCAGATACTCCAGCGCCTGCGGCACCCCGGTCATCGAGTGGGTACGGAACAGCTCCTGCACCTCGGCGGTCGTCACGCCGGCGTCCAGACCGCGGCGGACCGACTGCGGCGTCACCCGGTAGACCGTGGCCGATCCGGCGGATTCCACGTCGGCCACCTGAGCGAGCCGGGACGCCAGCTCCGGCACGAGCCGACCGGGCGCCACCACTGTCAGGTCCGCCTGCACCATGAGGGTGTCCACCGGCTTCGGCAACGCGGCGGCCAGGGCCGACCGGGCCTGCTCCGGTGGCCCGTCCAGCAGCCGGCGGCCTGCGGTGCTCAGCGCGCCGAAGGCGACGACGCCGAGCGAGGTGGCCTCGGCGACGGTCGCCTTCAGCACCGCGGCCCGGTGCTCCGGGGGTCGAAGGGGTGACCGCCAGCCGAACCGGTCGCTCAGCCCGGCCGCGGCGAGTCCGGCACCGGGTGGGAGTTCGGCCAGCATGGACAGCACGAAACGCCGGTCGACGGGCCCGCGGATCCAGGACAGCTCGGGCGACAGGGCGTTCTGCACCTTGTCCGCGGCGTCCTTGCTGCCCACCCGCGCCGGGTTCCGGCGCAGGTCGACCCAGGTCGCGGCGAGCTCGGCCCAGGCGGTCTCGTCGGCGAGTTCCAGGAAGTCGTCGGCCTCGGAGGTCGGCATCCACAACTCGGTGGCCCGGTTCCGGGGGTATTCGGCGGTGATCAGACCCATCGCAGCCAGCAGTTCGATGTCCAGCGCGGTGGTGTGTTCGTCCTCGCCGGTCAGTTTGACCAGCCGGCGCAGCTCCCGGATGCCGAGGCCACCGGACCGAAGCGAGGGCGGCGGGTTCTGCCCGACCAGCTCGAGGAGCCGGCGGACCCGGTCGATCGCCGCCATCGCCTGCCCGGCCGCGGTCCCGTCCACCGTGCCGACCCCGTGCGTCACGACCCCCTCCACGGGAGCGTGCACCTGGATCGGCCCGAGTGGCTCGTCGCCGCGAACGGCCAGCGCCACCTCCCGCGGCAGTTCCACTGTGTCGGCGTCCACCCGACGCAGCAGACCTGCGGCGACCAGCGACTTCACCGCCCGCGCGACGGCCGACCGAGGATCCGTGGTGCCGCGCGGCGGCCCGGACGCCAGCCGGTCGACGATCTTGCGGGTCGTCTCGTCCAGGTCCGTCAGCGCGGCGCGGGCCTGTTCCACGCTCATCGATCCGGGGCCGGCCAGGCCGGCGGGGTAGGTGCCAAGGACGGCGAGCACCGCGGACGGCATGACCACCGTGTCCCTGCCTCGGACCAGGGCCAACGACTCCAGGTCGGCCAGGGCGGCGTCGAGGGCGTCGGCGGGCACGCCCGGCCCGAGGAACGCTCGCAGCCCGGCCAGGTCGACCGCCCGCTTGTCGGCGTCGAGGACCGCAAGGGCCTGCAGCACCTGGATGTGGAAACGGTTCAGCGATTCCATCGCGCGCCAGACAGACGGCCCGGTGTTCAGTCGCCCGGCCAGGACGGTCAGGTCGCTTGGCACGGGCACGGTCAGGTCGGGACGGGCGCGCAGCAGCGCGACGAGCTCGTGGTCGTCGCGGGCGCGCAGCCAATCCAGAGTCGAGGGCATCGCATCCACCGTAGTGACCCGGCACCGCCGGCCGCGGGTGAGCGATGTCCGGAGGAGGTTCGGCGCCGCCGCGACGCGCCACACGCGAGGAACCGGTGCAATCGACCACGTCGGCCCGGTCCGGTCGGTGCCCGGTGCACCAGCACCTTGCAGCATCCTCGAAACGCGTGGCAACGGTGCACTCGACCAGCGGCACCGGGCGTCAGGCCATCGAGTTGAGGGGTTCGGCGGCGGTGGTCCAGAATGGCGTCGGGTGGATCGCCGCCCGCCGGACCTGCGCCGACGAGCGAGAGCCGGACCGCACGGCTGAACCTAGGAGGACCCCGTGGCCGCCAAGCGAGGCAAGGGCGTCGACCCCACCTGGCCCGACCTGCCCGAGGGGGAGCACGCGGTCACCGAGACGCATGTCGAGGTGCAGGGTGCGCTGTCGCCGTTCGGCGACGTCGAGTTCCCGCTGCCCAAGGTCCCGTACGTGCACCCGACGACGATCATCAACCGCTGAACGGCCCGACCCGGACGGCTTCCCGCATCGCCGGGCTGTTGCTGGCCGCCGGGTCCGGCACCCGCTACGGCATACCCAAGGCGCTGGTGGACACCGGCGCCGGGCCGTGGGTCCTGCGGGCGCTGGATGCCCTGAACGGCTGTGACCCACTGGTGGTTGTGGTCGGCGCGCGCGCCGACGACGTCGTTCCTCTGTTGCCGCCGGGCGTGACCGTGCTGCGGAACGAGGAGTACGAACAGGGGATGGGTACCAGCCTCCGGCGCGGCCTGCGAACGCTGCTGCGGGACGAGCCCACCGCCGACGCGGCTTTGGTGATGCTGGTCGATCTGCCCGACGTGGGTGCCCCGGTGGTCCGGCGGATCATCGCCGCCGGCGGCACCGGCGAAGCCGCCCGGTCGAGGCTGGTGCGGGCGGTCTACCAGGGCCGCCCCGGCCACCCGGTGCTGATCGGCCGCGATCACTGGTCGGGGGTGATGACAACGGCGACCGCCGACGAGGGGGCCCGCCGCTACCTACGGGACCACCCACCGGCGACCGTCGAGTGCGGCGACCTGGCAACCGGCGCAGACCTCGACCGGCCGCCCGCCGCCGGCGGCGGACCATCCGGCGGCCCGCCGACCCCGGATACCATCGCCGTCGTGTCCACACCCGAACCTGCCACGCTCACCCATGTCGACCCGACGGGGGCGGCGCGCATGGTGGACGTGTCGGCCAAGGCGGTTTCCGCCCGCGAGGCGGTCGCGACGGGTGTCCTGCGGACGACCACCGAGGTGGCGGACCTGCTGAGGCAAGGCGGCCTGCCCAAGGGGGACGCGCTGGCCACGGCCCGGATCGCCGGCATCATGGCAGCCAAACGCACGCCCGACCTGGTGCCGTTGTGCCACCCGATCGCGATCTCCGGGGTGACTCTCGACCTGCAGGTCGGTGAGGCCGATGTCCGCATCTCGGCCCGGGTGCGCACCACCGATCGCACCGGAGTGGAAATGGAGGCCCTGACCGCGGTGGCGGTGGCCGGCCTCACGCTGCACGACATGGTCAAGGCTGTCGACCCGGCCGCTGTGCTCGACGGGGTGCGGGTCGAGCGCAAGGAGGGCGGCAAGACCGGCACCTGGGTCAGGCCGGCGGACCGATGAGCGAGCCCCAAGGTACGGCGGCCTGGGCAGACGGTCGCCAGGACGTCGTCGCCGGCGGCGCGGGGACCACCCGAACCGCGGCGGTGATCATCGCCTCCACCAGGGCGGCGGCCGGCGTCTATCCGGATCGGACCGGCCCGGTCATCCAGAGCTGGCTCGCCGCGAGAGGTTTCGCGGTGACCGGGCCGATCCTCCGTGCGGACGGGTCGGAGGTCGGCGCGGCGTTGCGGGACGCGATCGGGGTCGACCTGATCATCACCTCCGGGGGCACCGGGATCTCGCCCACGGACACCACCCCGGAGGAGACTGCGGCGGTGCTGGACTTCCGGATTCCCGGTCTGGCCGCGGCGGTCCGGGCCGAGGGCAGCGACCGGGTGCCGACCGCAGTCCTGTCCCGCGGCCTCGCCGGCGTAGCCGGGCACACCCTGGTGGTGAACCTGCCGGGTTCGACCGGTGGCGTCCGGGACGGGCTGACCGTCCTCGACCGGGTGCTCGACCATGCGCTGGACCAGATCCGGGGCGGTGACCACACGGCATGAGAAGCGGACGGGTGGGCCTGACCCGGGTGACCAGCGACCCGCTGGACCCGGCCGAGCACTATGCGGCGGTGCAGGACCCCGGCGCCGGCGCGACGGTGTCGTTCACCGGGGTGGTCCGCGACCACGACGACGGACGCGACGTCACCGAGCTCGACTACCACGAGCACCCGACCGCGGCAGCGGTGGTCGCCGAGGTCGCCGCCGAGATCGCGGCCCGGCCGGGCGTGATCGCGGTGGCGGTGTCGCACCGGATCGGTCTGCTGCGGGTCGGCGACATCGCCTTGGCCGCCGCCGCGTCGGCCGCTCACCGGCGGGAGGCGTTCGCCGCCTGCATGGACCTGGTCGACGAGGTGAAGCGTCGGCTGCCGGTGTGGAAGCGTCAAGTGTTCACCGACGGCTCAGACGAGTGGGTCGGATCTGCCTGAAACTCTCGACAGAGGAGGAACTCCCATGACGTCCGTGGACGATGCCCCGATCACCGTCGCCGACAACCCCGACCGGAACCGGTTCGAGATCCACGTCGGAAACGCCCTGGCCGGGTTCACCGAATACCGCCCGAGGGGCGATCGGTACTCCTTCGTGCACACCGAGATCGGCGACGAGTTCGGCGGCCGGGGACTGGCCAGTCGGTTGATCAAGGACACGCTGGACGACATGCGCGCCCGCGGCATTTCCGTGTTGCCGTACTGCCCGTTCGTCAAGCGTTACATCCAGCGGCACGCCGACTATCAGGATCTGGTGCCGCCAGCAGAGCGGGGAAAGTTCGAGCTACCCGAGGGCTGACCCTGGACGACCTGGTCGGACCCGAATTCAGTACCGGTCGGCTCCGGAGACGGCGCTATGCTCGGAGAATGACGACGATCCCGCTAACGGACGCGAAGGCGCGGCTGAACGAACTCGTAGAGGAGGCCGCGGCGACCCACCAGCGAGTGACCATCACTCGGCATGGCCGGCCTGCCGTCGTCCTCATTGCGGTCGAGGACCTCGAGGCGATCGAAGAGACCCTTTTCTGGCAGTCCCAACCGGGCGCGGTCGAGGACGTCGTGGCGGGCCGTGCGGCGGCTGTCGATGAACTGTCGGACGAGGCTTGGGTGCGCCGACGCTACGGTCAGGGCCGGCCCCGGTGAGCCGTCCGAGGCGATGACCACGCCGGCCGGCGACAAGCAAATCGATCATGCGTTCCATACGCGCTGGGACGTGCGCCTGGCCGCCACGGCCATTCGGAATCTGGACGACCTGTCGCCTCGGGTGGTGCCGGCGATCATCGAGTTCTTGTACGGTCCGCTCGCGGACAATCCGTATCGGGTGAGCAAGCCATTGCGTGGAAGCTTCGAGGGATCGTACGGCGCTCGCCGGGGCGCCTACCGGATGCTGTTCGACATCGACGCCGCCGAGCACGTTGTCAGCGTCTACCGCATCTCGGCGCGCGCAACGGCATACCGTCCCCAGCGCTGAAACATGTGACCCGTGATCTTGTGATGTTCTGCTCTGAGAGTACGGGGTCGATTCGCTGAATCGTGAACCTTTCGGTCATGGCGGATTCGCCGGGCATTTGATTCTCCCTAGTGGATGCTGCGTTTCCGGGCTCGAGAACCGCATATTGTTCATGGGTAGATCGTGCTCCGTGAGCGTGATGGGTCAGCTGCCAAGAAGGTGTTCGAGCACCGAGGTTGGGACGTACTGAATGAGGAGAAAGTTCCGGGCTCCGCCCGGAACGATCCATGCGGATCGAATCACCAGGTTCGTCTGACGATCCAGTCGATCGTTGCAAAACGAGGATTCATGGATCACGACCTGCGCTGTCATGACGACCTCGTCGTTGCTCTTGGGCACGAAGGCATTGAGATCAGTTCCTTGGTTCTGGAGAGATTACCTCCACGAGCGATTGCCTTGAAAAGGCGTGTCCCTGATGCTGCCTCGGCAGCCAGGAACTTGCCCTCGGGCCAGACCTTCAGCACGTCGGTATCGCGGGTCGCTCGGGCGAGTGTATTTGCACGACGAGGCTTGGAGGAATCTGTTTGGGACGACTACTGCGGCAGGAATCACCTTCCCGAGGCCCCTCTGGAACCGGAGAAGTCCTCGATTGGGATTTCGCATATCCTGAAAGCACTGCTAGTGTTGTTGGTGGTCGCGGTGGGTGTGACGCTTGGAATCTGGTCAGGCGGAGAAGGTGCGGAGGGCTCAGGAGTCATCCTGTACGGTCTTCCGCACTTGCCTTGGGTTCTCTACGTGGCATCGGCAGTGGTATTCGTGGCATGCCTCCTTTTGGCAGGCGTTCTTGTATTGCGTCCCAATCGCAAGGCTTTCGGCGATGAAGCGACGATAGGCGCACGCTGGGACTTCTTGATGGGCTCAAGTGACGAATTGCTCGAGGCCAGAGGCTCGCGGATCTTGGTCCGCTTGAGGATGACACTCATGTGGGCTCTGGCTTTCGCGGTGTTCATGGTATTTGGGCTGGCTCTCGGGGTCGAGGTCGCGGAGAATGAAAACTTTTGGTTTGGCGTTGCCGCTGCCGGAACGCTATTGACAGCTGCGGGATTGTGGACTGCGCTGCGGAGAATTACCAAACCGAACTGGAACTGGGTGACGTTTGGAGGCGGTGTCGCTGGTGTAGTCCTTCTCGTTTCAGTTTACGCCAGTGTCACAGCAGAGCATTTTTATGCTGTGCTTGGTGTACCTTCCTATTCGATCCAACCGTCAACCGGATTGCTGGTAACGTCGAATTTTGTGACGATTCTCATGGCCCTCCTGGGCGTGTTGTGCGCGGTCATTGCGTGGCTTGCCTTGCGGGGCCATCAATCGCCCCCGATGTCTTGGATCATCTTGTTGGCCCTGGCTCTCCTACCAGGGGCGGTACTGGCCGCTGGCTATGATAATGCGGGGATGTCTGCCTATCGATTGTTGAATGAAGGTGTGGAAACGGAGCCGTGGGCCGAACTCAGTGCGGTTTGCCTTCAAGCCGCGACGCCTGGTTCCCGAATAGAGGTGAGTTCTGCCCGCGCGCTGACTACTGATGTCGGAGCGTACGCATTGCGCGTTGGTGCGGCAGAAGGTCGAATCTATTACCTTGTACCGTACGACGCTGCTAGCGGCGCATCGAATCGATATGGGCTGGTGTCGATACCGGCCACGGCGGTCGTGGAGCTTCAACCGGTCGGCGAAGATGAATTGTGCATTTGATCCGTAATCCTTCTGGGAGCTGCGCCGCCGGTGAACCGAGTGGGTTGACACCGGTGGACACCCCGCCTATTCGCCTGGGTCCTCGTTCATTAACGCCGACCCTTCTTCCACGTCGACGGTCAGTCAGTGGGGCAACGTCGCACACCACGCTCTCGCCGAGCACGGGGATGACCAGCGGCATCGCGCCCTCGGCCTGGGGGCGCCAAGCTGCGCCGGCCATGCTTTCCGGGCGATCTCCTCGTTCCAGACGGCCGTACTTGTCCCGGTGTGAAGGATCATGACGGGTGTACTCATGGGTGGTCGCGAGCGTCGACAGCATGACCTCGTCGTGATCGACTCGCTCATCCGTGCCTCCGTTCGCCGTCGGCGCAACCGCCGTGGGATGCCGAAGCCATCGAGCGGTTGTTGCAAGCGTTGAAGCGAGGAGTCGGCAGCAAGGAGCGCGAGCCATGACCGGGGCCAATCCGTGGCGCACGATGCATCAGGACAGCTCGGTCGTGCACCGCAAGCTCGCCCCCGGCACGCTGCGGCGGGTGGTCGGTTTCGCTGCCCCGTACCGCACCGAGCTGGTGATCTTCCTGCTGCTCACCATCGTCTCGTCGCTCATCGGGGTGGTCACCCCGCTGCTGGCCGGTGAGGTGGTCAACCAGATCAGCGGCAACGGCACGGTTCGTGCCGTTGTCGTCATCGCGCTGGTGATCGGCGGGCTGGCCGTCTTCGATGCGCTGTTGTCATTGGGCACCCGGTGGTATTCGTCCCGGATCGGCGAGGGCCTGATCTTCGACATGCGCACCAAGGTGTTCAACCACGTGCAGCGGATGTCGCTGGCGTTCTTCACCCGCACCCAGACCGGCGCGCTGGTCAGCCGGCTCAACAACGACGTCATCGGCGCTCAGCAGGCGTTCACCTCGACGCTGTCCGGAGTGGTCGCCAACGTGATCGGGCTGGTTCTGACCGCCGTGGTCATGTTCACGCTGTCCTGGCAGGTCACCTCGCTGTCGTTGATCCTGCTGCCGGTGTTCGTGTTGCCGGCCCGATGGTTCGGCCGCAAGCTGCAGGCGCTGACCAGGGAGAGCTACAACCTCAACGCCTCCATGAACACCACGACCACCGAACGGTTCAACGTGTCCGGGGCGCTGCTGGTTGCCCTGTTCGGTCGGCCGGAGGCGGAGGGCGAATCTTTCCGGGACCGGGCCGGCCGGGTCCGGGACATCGGGGTGACCACCGCGATGTACGGGCGGGTCTTCATCGTCGCGCTGACCCTGGTCGCCGCATTGGCACAGGCGCTCACCTACGGGTTGGGCGGCACCCTCGCGCTGAACGGTGCGCTCGAACCGGGTGCGGTGGTGTCGCTGGCCCTGCTGCTGTCCAGGCTGTACGGTCCGCTGATGGCGCTGTCCAACGTGCGGGTGGACGTGATGAGCGCGCTGGTGTCGTTCGAGCGGGTCTTCGAGGTGCTCGACCTGCAGCCGCTGATCATCGAGAAACCGGATGCCCGGGTGCTGCCGGCGGGTCAGCAGACGGTGGAGTTCCGGGACGTGCACTTCGCCTACCCGGGTGCGGACGAGGTGTCGTTGGCCTCGCTGGAGGACGTCGCGGTGTCCGATCACAGCCCCCGGCACCCGGTGCTGCACGGGGTGAGCTTCACCGCCGACGCGGGTGAACTGGTGGCGTTGGTCGGGCCGTCCGGAGCGGGCAAGACCACCATTTCCCAGCTGGTACCCCGGGTCTACGACGTCAACTCGGGCAGCGTCCGGGTCGCCGGCGTCGACGTCCGCGACCTGACCCTGCAGTCGCTGCGGGACTCGATCGGCGTGGTCGCTCAGGACGCGCACCTGTTCCACGACACCATCCGGGCGAACCTGCTGTATGCGGATCCGGGTGCGACCGAGGCGCAGCTGATCCAGGCACTGCGGGCCGCGCAGATCTGGGACCTGATCAGCAAGCTGCCCGAGGGCCTGGACACCGTGGTCGGCGACCGCGGCCACCGGCTGTCCGGCGGGGAAAAGCAGCGACTGGCAATCGCCCGGGTGCTGCTGAAGGCGCCGGCCATCGTCATCCTGGACGAGGCGACCGCGCACCTGGACTCCGAATCGGAGGTGGCGGTGCAGCGGGCGCTGGCCGAGGCGCTGCGCGGACGCACCTCGCTGGTGATCGCGCACCGGCTCTCCACGATCCGCAGCGCCGATCGGATCGTCGTCGTCGACGCCGGTCGGGTGGTGCAGACCGGAACGCACGACGAACTGATCGCCCAGGGTGGGCTCTACGCCGAGCTGTACCGGACCCAGTTCCGGCACCAGGCGAGTTCGATCGTCGGAGCAACGTCCTCGACGGCCTCGTCGTCCTGAGGGAGGATGGCCGGTTGCCCGGCACTGCCCGGTCCCGCCGCGGCAGAGGCAACACCCTGTTCTTCGCTCCGGTCCAGTCCATTCGGTGCCGGGTGCAGTGGCCCGGACCACTGCGTTCA
>JBIOVW010000401.1:0-2405 GCA_044867945.1 Nakamurella sp.
ACGACCCCTATGAACAGCGCTGGGTTATGCGCAGCGTCGGCTCGTCGTTCCTGGTGAGAGGGTGGTCGAGGTCCGTCCGCTGCGCATAACAAGCCGCAGATCCTGATCATGTGGGCCGGCATGGTGCCGGGCCCGCATGATCGGAGGTCGATCGTGATGGTCGCTGTGTCTGCACTGGTCTCGGGCCTGGACGCGGAACTGGTTCGCCTGGGCTACAAGCCCTCGACGATGGTCTGGTACCGGGGCTGCTGGCGTCGGCTGGAGGCGTTCTTCGCGTTCCGTGGCGTGGAGGAGTTCTCGCTGGATGTGGCGATGGCTTGGGTCGACGCGGCGTGCAGCGGGTTCTTCGACCGGGAGCAGGCCGGCACGCTGACGGCGACCGACGTGTACCTGTTTCGGGTCGCGGCGATGCTCGACGACTTTGCGGTCCACGGGGCGGTGCTGCGCCGCTACGACCGGTCCGTGGACACGGTCACCGGGACAGACGCCGAGGTGATCGACCGGTTCCAGCAGCGGCTGCGGGCCGATGGGCGGGCCGTGTCGACGGTGCGGGCCTACGGGACGCTGGCCGGGGAGTTCGTCGCGTTCGTGAACACTCGTGGCGGGCTGGCCCGCCTCGACGCCGAGGTAGTCGGGGCGTTCGTCGCCACGCTGAGCGGGTACCAGGTCAAGACGGTCGAGCAGAAGCTGTGCGCGGTGCGCTCCTTCCTGCGGTTCGCGTCCGCCGAAGGCCTGGTCGACGCCGCCGTCCGGGACGCGGTCCCGGCGGTGCGCTCGAGCAAGCAGACCCGGATCCCCTCGGTGTGGGGCCCGGGAGAGGTGGCCCGGATCCTGGACGCGGTCGACCGGGGCAATCCGTGCGGGAAGCGGGACTACGCGATCATCCTGCTGGTCGCCAGGCTCGGGCTGCGCGGCGTCGACGTCAAACGATTGGAGTTCGCCGACTTCGACTGGCCGGGTAACCGGCTGAGCGTGGTCCAGGCCAAGACCGGTCACCGCGTGCAACTGCCGCTGCTGAAAGAGGTCGGCTGGGCGGTGATCGACTACATCCGGCACGGTCGGCCGGCCTGTGACTGCCCGCAGGTGTTCGTGCGGCACACCGCCCCGATCGGCCCGTTCTCCGACCAGGACCACCTGCATCAGATCCTGGTCAAGCACGCCCGGGTGGCGCACGTAGCGGTCGGGGAGCGCCGCCGCCACGGGATGCACTCGCTGCGGCATTCGCTGGCGACCCGGCTGATGGAGAGCGGCACGCCGGTCGAGCAGATCGCCGACATCCTCGGCCACCAGTCGGTCACCTCGACCGGGGTGTATCTGAAGTCGTCCCTGGGCCTGCTGGCCAAGTGTGCTCTGGATCCAGACGCACCAGGGCGGGCGGTGTCGCGATGACCGCCCCACGGATCACCCTGGTCGAGGCGATCGCGGCTCTGGTCATCGAGAAGCGTGCCGTCGGGTTCAAGTACGTCGCCGAGGAGCGGGTGCTGACCCGGTTCGCCCTCTTCTGCCGCACCGAGTTCGGCGGGCTGGACGCGCCCACCCAGGCCTCGGTCGAGCAGGCCTCGGTCGAGGCGTGGATCGCCTCAGCACAACGGCGTGGGGTTCGGCCAGCGACCGTGCAGTGCCTGGTCGCGCCGGTCCGGGAGCTCGCTCGTTGGCTCGGCCGCCGGGGCATACCGGCCTACGTCCTGCCCACCGGGACACTGCCCAGACCGGCGCGTTACGTCCCGCACATATTCACCGACGCCGAACTGGCGGCCCTGTTCTCCTGGACCGACCGCTGCCACTACGACTCGCAGGTCCCGTTGCGGCACCTGGTCATGCCGGTGCTGTTCCGCACGATCTACGCCTGTGGCCTGCGCGCCTCCGAGGCCCGTTTGCTACGGGTCGACGACGTCGATCTGGCCGTCGGTGTGCTGCGCATCCGTGACGCCAAGGGCGGCAAGGACCGGCAGGTGCCCGTCAGCGGACCGCTGCGTGTCAGGCTCGCCGACTACGACGCCCGCGTGTCCGGACGCCGTGGCGGGGAGTGGTTCTTCCCCGGCAGGGCCGGGCAGCCCTTGACGTTGGGCAACGTCGAGAAGAACTTCCGCCGGTTCTTGTGGCAGGCCCGGATCTCCCACGGTGGTCGAGGCCATGGCCCTCGGGTTCACGATCTGCGCCACACGTTCGTGGTCAACAATCTGCGTGCGTGGTTCGCCCGAGGCGAGGACGTCGGCGCCCTGCTGCCGGTCCTGCAGACCTACCTGGGTCATTCCTCGATCGCCGACACCGCCTACTACCTGCGGTTGACCGCCGAGTCCTACCCCGACATCACCGCCCGGGTCCAACAGGTTCTCGGTGACGTCGTTCCACCCCTCACGACCGACATCACCGGCGGGCCGCGTGATGGCGACTGACTTCGCGGT
>JBIOVW010000402.1:0-7886 GCA_044867945.1 Nakamurella sp.
GGTGTTCGCCACCGACCTACCCGACCAGGCAGGCACCGACGAAGACCCACCACCCTTCTGACGAACCTCCGGCCCGACCGGGCCAGACCGCAAGCGCAGATCCGAGCTGGCCGGCGGCCGTCACACCGTCCGTTCCCGCCGGCGAGCCCGGCCGCCGTGGACCCACCGCGCCGAACGGCAGGGCAGATCACCCCAGGAGAAGTCATGCAGGTCATCCGTACGCCTGGATCCCCAGATGGATCGCGAGAGCCAGCCCGGCCGCGCCGATCAACCAGCGCAACAGCGTCACCGGCGCCCACCGGACCACCTTGGGCCCCAGCCAGGCACCGATCAGGCAGCCGATGCTCATCGGCACGACCGCGAGCCAGTCGACCGGCGCGAGGAAGACGAAGATCAGCGCGGCGATGCCGTTGGCGAAGCCCAGCAGCGCATTCTTCAGCGCGTTCGCGCGAGGCAGCGTGTCATGCGTGGTGCGCAGCAGCATGGCCAGAATGAGCACGCCGGCAGCGGCCCCGAAGTAACCGCCGTAGATGCAGATCAGCGCCATGCCCGCGGCCTCGGCCACCCGGGTCCCGGTGCTCGGCGGCGACGCCGCGTGGTCGTCCGGCGGAGGACGACGCGGGACGACGATGGTCAACGAGGCGAACCCGATCAGCCAGGGCACGATCTTCTCGAAGCCTTCGGCCGGGGTGGACAGCAGCAGAACCGCGCCGGCGACGCCGCCGAGCAGCGCCATCGGCGCCAGCCGGCGGATCCGGGGTCCCTGCTCCTGCAGCTCGGGACGGGAGCTGAGCACCGAGCCGATGCCGGTGAAGACCAGCGCGACCGTGTTCGTCACGTTCGCGCTGACCGGCGGCAGCCCGACCGCCAGCAACGCCGGATAGGTCGCCAGCGAGGCCAGGCCGGCGATCGTCCCGAACAGCCCGCCCGCGATGCCGGCGACGAGCAGCAGGGCGAACTCGGCGACGGACACCGGGTGATCGTGCCAGACCTGGACGGACGTGGCCCCTGAGCTACGCGCTCGTCAGGCGCTGGTGACCCGGTACACGTCGTAGACGCCGTCCACGTTGCGCACGGCGTGCACCAGGTGCCCGAGGTGGGTCGGGTCGGCCATCTCGAAGGAGAACCGCGAGATCGCCATCCCGTCCTTGGACATCGACAGGTTCGCGGACAGGATGTTGACTTTCAGGTCGGCCAGCGTCTTGGTGATGTCGGACAGCAGCCGCGCCCGGTCCAGCGCCTCGACCTGGATGGTGACCAGGAAAACCGATGCCGACGTCGGGTCCCAACTGACCTCGACCAGCCGCGCCTGTTCCTTCTGCAGCGACGACGCGTTCGTGCAGTCGATCCGGTGCACGGACACGGCCCCGCCCTTGGTGATGAACCCGAGGATCTGGTCGCCGGGCACCGGCGTGCAGCAGCGGGCCAGCTTGACCTGGATATCGTGGATGCCCCGCACAAGGACACCTCCGTCACCGGTGGCGCGATGCCGACGACGGGTGATCGACGGCACCGAGCGTTCGGTGACCTCGTCGACCGCATCCTCCTCGCCGCCGACGTAGGAGACCACTTTGGCCACCAGCGTCGAGGCCGCCACGTGGTTCTCGCCGACCGCGGCGTACACGCTGGTGATGTCCTTGAAGCCGAGCTCATGACCGACGCTGGCGAGCGTGTCGTGGGTGACCAGCCGCTGGATCGGCAGGCCGGCCCGGCGCGCGGCCTTGGCGATGGCCTCCTTGCCGAGCTCGACCGCCTCCTCCCGCCGGGACTTCGCGAAGTACTGCCGGATCTTGCTCTTCGCCCGGCTGGACGCGACGAACGAGAGCCAGTCTCGGCTCGGACCCTGGTTGGGCGCCTTGGAGGTGAAGATCTCGACGAACTGCCCGTTGGACAGCCGGCGCTCCAGCGGCACCAGCCGGCCGTCCACCTTGGCGCCGATACATCGGTGCCCGACCTCGGTGTGCACCGAGTAGGCGAAGTCGACCGGAGTAGACCCGGCGGGCAGCGTGTGGATGTCCCCCTTCGGGGTGAACACGAAGATCTCGCTGTGCGCCATCTCGTAGCGCAGGTTGTCCAGGAACTCGCCGGCGTCGCCGGTCTCCCGCTGCCAGTCCAGCAGCTGGCGCATCCAGGCCATCTCGTCCACGGCCGCGCTCGCGCCGGCGTGGGTGCCTCGGGTCTCCTTGTACCGCCAGTGCGCGGCGATGCCGTACTCGGCGGTGTGGTGCATGTCGAACGTGCGGATCTGCACCTCGAGGGGTTTGCCCTCCGGACCGATGACGGTCGTGTGCAGCGACTGGTACACCCCGTACCGGGGCTGGGCGATGTAGTCCTTGAACCGACCGGGCATCGGCGCCCACAGCGCATGCACGACGCCCATCGCCGCGTAGCACTCGCGCACGCTGCCGACCAGAATGCGAACGGCCACCAGGTCGTGGATCTCGTCGAACTCGCGGCCGCGAGCCTTCATCTTCTGATAGATCGAGTAGTAGTGCTTGCCCCGGCCGACCACCTGCCCGGGGATCTTCGCCGCGGTCAGCTCGGCCTCGAGCTTCTGGGTGACAGCGGCCAGGTAGGTGTCGCGGGACGGCGCCCGGTCGGCGACCAGCCGGACGATCTCGTCATACCGCTTGGAATGCAGGATCGAGAACGCCAGGTCCTCCAGCTCCCACTTGACGGTGGCCATGCCCAGCCGGTGCGCCAACGGGGCCAGGACCTCGAGAGTCTCCCGGGCCTTGCGGGCCTGCTTGTCCGGCGGCAGGAACCGCATGGTGCGCATGTTGTGCAGCCGGTCGGCGAGCTTGATGACCAGCACCCGCGGGTCCTGGGCCATCGCAATGATCATCTTGCGGATCGTCTCGGCCTCGGTGGCGTCGCCGAACCGGACCTTGTCCAGCTTGGTGACCCCGTCGACCAGGTGGGCGACCTCTTCCCCGAAGTCGGCGGTCACCTTCTCCAGGGTGTAGGGGGTGTCCTCCACGGTGTCGTGCAGCAGCGCCGCGACCAGCGTGGTGGTGTCCATCCCAAGGTCGGCCAGAATGGTCGCGACAGCCAGCGGATGGGTGATGTACGGGTCTCCGGAGCGGCGGAACTGGCCCGCGTGCGCCTGTTCCGCGACCTCGTAGGCCCGCTGCAGCTCCTTCAGGTCGCCCTTGGGGTGCAGCCCACGGTGGACCGCGAACAGCGGCTCGAGCACCGTCCGGGTCGGCGACGCGGCCGACCGCTGGCCGCTCATCCGACGCGCGATGCGGGCGCGCACCCGTTTGGTCGCCGAGGGGACCGGGAGCTCGGGCACCGGCTCCGGTTCGATCGAACCGGTCCCGACGGCCGCGGACCCGGGGGGCGGGGGCTGCGTCGTGGGTGCGTCGTTCAGCGTCGCCAGATGGCGCGGCACCACCGGGCCGATGGGGCGCGGCGGCCGATCGGAGGTTGCCTGATCCGGCGCAGCGGCGTGCGTCGTGGCGCGGCTGTCCACGTCCGAACTCATGGCACCCCCTTGCGGCGGCGAGGGTCTGGCAATCCGATCAATACCGATCAATGAGCATAACGCCGGAGCCCGACCCAACCTTCCGCCGTCCGGGCCGGGTACGCACCGGGCGCGGGCCTTACCATCGCTCTTCGGCCGTCCCAACGGACGGATCGACTCAACGAGGAGGCAACCGTGAGCGCGAATGTGTACGGCGTGACGGAAATTGTCGGGACGTCACCCAACGGCGTCGAGGACGCCATCGAGTCGGGCATCTCCCGGGCATCGACCACCCTGCGGGGGCTGAACTGGTTCGAGGTGACCGAGATCCGCGGCCACATCGACGAGGGGCGGGTCGCGCATTATCAGGTGGGCATGAAGGTCGGTTTCCGCATGGACGCCTGAGCGCGGTGGACCCGCGGTCGGATCGTTCGCGCACCCGCCGCGCCGTCCACCGGCACTGTCGGACCGGCCCGGTACCGTGCCGCCCATGACGATGACCCTGGCCATGGTGACGACGGACTCCACCGACCCCGGGCCGCTCGCGGCCTGGTGGGCGGAGCAGCTCGGCGGCACGATCGTGGCGGACAACGGCGGCTTCTACTACATGGTCCAGGTGCCGGACGGCATCATGATGTCGTTCCAGAAGGTGGACGATCCGACGCCGGGAAAGAACCGGCTGCACCTGGACCTGGTCTCCGCCGACCGGATGGCCGAGGTCCAGCGGCTGGTGGCCGCGGGCGCGACCAAGATCGCGGACCGGGACGGCGGCGGGTTCTGGTGGACGACGCTGGCCGACCCGGGTGGCAACGAGTTCTGCGTGGCGGACGCCGGGCTGCACTGACCGGCACCGGGCGTCTGGCCGGCGTCAGCCGAGCAGCCGGGCCCGGATCGCGTCCCGGGTGTCAGGGCCGACCCCGATGGCCGTCAGATAGCCGTCGAACGAACCGAAATTGGCCTCGACCGAGTTCCAGCCGGCAAGCAGGTAGCTGGTGTCGACGCCGAGCAGCGCGCTGTCGGCGTCGAAATTGTCGCCGTACTTGGCCTGGAGCCAGTCGCGCAGGCTGCCCATCGCCGCGTTGCTGAGCAGGTACTCCTGCATGATCGTGTCCCGGTCGGCACCCAGAATGGTGAGCAGGGTCGCGATGGTCCATCCGGTCCGGTCCTTACCGGCGGCGCAGTGCACCAGCACACCGCCCTCGGTCGCGGCGATCATCCGCATGATCGTGGCGACGGAACGCTGGGCCGGACCGAACACCGGAATCGCGGCGTAGTAGCGGCGGGTCCGTTCGATCGGGGTGGCCGGGTCGGCATGGTCCGCGGCCGCCGCGTGCACGGGCATGGTGCCGTCCTCCGGATGGAACGGAGTCACCGTCACCGACACCGCGTCCGGCACCCGGTCGGCGCCCTCGCGCTCGATCTCCAGTTCCCCGCGCAGGTCGAAAACGTCAGTCACGCCGAGCCTCTCCAGCGCCTCCTGGCCGGCCGGGTCCAGTCCGGAGAGCACCGCCGACCGGTACACCAGGCCACGGCGCACGGGGCCGTCCGGGGTCGGCGTGCCGCCGATGTCGCGGAAGTTCCAGGTGCCGGACAGCACATCGGCGTGGGTCGGGACAGCCATCTGCAGGTCCTCTCGTCGGGCTTCGCTCCCGGCCCCGATCATGCCCGACCGCCACCACGGGCCGCGGAGCTGTCCCGCGTTCGGCATTCCCGGCGACTAGATTGACGCGAATGCGGTCCCGCGCTGTCGAGATCCTTGCGGCGCTGTCGCTGACGACCGACCTCGCCACCGGCATGCCGTTCGAGAAGGGGCTCGCGGTGTGTCTGGTCGCCGACGAGATCTCGGCCACGCTGACCCTCGACCCTTCGACCCGACGCGCCGTGTTCCACACGTCGCTGCTGCGGTCGATCGGCTGCACGTCGTTCGCCCCGGAGAACGCGACCGAGTTCGTTGACGACACCGCGTTCCAACGAGCCCTCAAGACCCTGGATCCGGGGAGGCCCGAAGCATTCCGGGCGCAGCTGCGCTCGTTCGGCGACTGGGCCGGAGAGCATCAGGCCGAGTTGGCGGACAGGTTCATGACGACCGCACCAGCCCTCTGGCCGGTTGCGTCGGCGACCGGATGCGAGGTGTCGCGCGCCCTCGCACCGAGCCTGGGTGCGGACGACCTCGTGGTGCGCGCGCTGGAGGACATCTACGAGCGCTGGGATGGGACGGGCACGCCCGCGGGTCGTCGACAAGACGAGTTGGCCCTGCCGACCCGCGTTGTGCACACGGCCGAGCAGGCGGTGCTGGCCGGCCTGACCGGTGGCCGCTCGGCCGCCTCGGTCGAACTCGGTCGACGGTCCGGCGGGCAACTCGACCCCGCGGTGGTCAACGCATTCGACCCCCGCATGCTCGAGGTCGCCGACGAACCCGACCTGCTCGCCGCCGTCGTCGACCGCGAGCCCGAGCCGTGGCTGTGGGTCGACGATCCGACCTGGATGCACCGGTCGTTGGGCACGGTGGCCGACCTCAAGAGCGTCCATCTGATCGGACACAGCACCCACCTGGCCCGGATCGTCGGCCGTGCCGCCGACGGCGACCACGCACGACGGCTCGAGTCCGCGGCATTGCTGCACAACCTGGGCTGCGTCGTGGTGCCCAGCACCGTGCTCGACACCAGCCGCACGCTGAGCGCGGCCGACCGCGAACGGATGCGCCTGCACTGCTACTGGACCCAACGGATCCTGGAACGCTGCCCCTCGTTGGCGGACCTGGCCCCGATCACTCGGCCGGCTGCCGCACACCACGCCGCCTTCGCCGAAGGCGGCCATCTGGCCTGGAGTCGACCGGACGACCTGCCGCCTTTCGCCGCGATGTCGTGGGACGCCCGGCTGCTGGAGGCGGCGGAAGCCTACGCCTCGTTGATCGAGCCACGACCGGGGCGACCGGGTCTGCCCGGTCGCGACGCCGCGGTCCGGCTGTGCGCGGCTCGCGACGCCGGACTGGTCGACCGGGCCGCCACCGACCGGATCCTGGACTCACTCGGACTGCAGGCCCGGGACACCCCGCCGAACCCGCTGAGTGCGAAGGAACAGCAGGTGCTCGAACTCACGGCCCGCGGCCTGAGCAACAGGAGCATCGCCCAAGCACTGTTCATCTCCGATCGGACCGTCGGCCACCACCTCGCGCACATCTACGACAAGACCGGCTACCGCACGCGGGCCGGGGTCGCTGTCTGGGCGGTTCGACACGGGCTGATTCCCTCGGAGCGATGAAATAGGCCATTCGACCGATTCGCCCGGATCCAAACCTCCGTAGCGTGGGCGGCACCCAACTCGCCCTTCGCGCATCCCGCGCGGCCCCGCCAGGAGCATGCACATGACCGACACCCAGCCCGCGACGCGGACCGACCCACTCACGATCGTCACCGGGATCTACGCCGCCTTCGGGCGCGGCGACATCGGCTCGATCCTGGCGGTGCTCGCCGACGACGTGGTCTTCGACGATGACACCGAGGTGCGCTCAAGCGCGAGCGAGGCAGGCCATCCGCTGCTGACCTGCCATCGGGGCAAGGCACAGGTCGCCGAGTTCTTCGCGGAACTGGCCCGCTACACCATGCGGGACTTCCAGGTCACCGACCTGCTGACCGGCGATGGCGTCGTCGCCGCCCGGGTGCTGCTCGAACTGGAGTCGCCGGCGGGCATCAGGATGGACAACGACGAGATGCACCTGTGGCGAGTCGACGACGGTGGCCTGGTCACCTCGATGCGGCACTACACCGACACCGCCAAGCATCTGGCGGCCATGCCGACCGGGGCGATGAACCGATGACGGCGCGCGCCGGCTCCGCGGCCGCGGCCGCGCCCGCGGCAACCGGGGATCTTCGGCTGACCGGTCGGATCAGCGGCTCGTCGGACCCTTCCTGGGACATGGACCGGACAGCCTGGAACCTGGCGGTCGACCAGCGACCCGATGTCGTCGCCCGGCCGAGCAACGTCGCCGACGTCGCGACGATCGTCGACTTCGCCGGGCGTCACGGCCTGCGGGTGGCGCCACAGGGAACCGGCCACGGCGCCGGCGCGCTGGGCGATCTGACCGACACGATCCTGCTGCGGACCGATGATCTGCGGGACGTCGAGGTCGACGCCGAAGGCCGCTGGGTCCGGGTCGGCGCCGGGGTGACGTGGGGCGGGGTGAGCCGCGCCCTCGCCCCCTTCGGCCTGGCCGCGCTGGCCGGCTCCTCGCACGATGTCGGCGTCGTCGGCTACACCCTTGGCGGTGGGGTCAGCTGGCTCGCCCGCCGGTACGGGCTGGCCGCCTCCCACGTGCGCGCAGTCGAGATGGTCACCGGGGACGGAAGGGTGCACCACGCGGATGCCACCGTCGACCCCGACCTGTTCTGGTCCGCGCGCGGCGGCGGCGGCACCACCGGTG
>JBIOVW010000403.1:0-2819 GCA_044867945.1 Nakamurella sp.
CACCGCCGGCACGCTGGGCGAACCCGTCCGATAACCGGCAGGCCCGGAACCGGTGCGCCACAGAGGCTCGTCGGACCCCGGGTACGGCCGCCGGCACGACCCCAGAGCTCGACTAGATGATCATTAAACGCCCACGGTGACACGCGGACCGGACCGGGAAGACGCTGACGCGGGGCGGACGGTGTGTACCGTCCGCCCCGCGTGCGGCTCAGCTGCGACGGCCGTGGGTGAGGAAGAAGCGGATCATCTCGGCGGACGCGTCGGGGCCCATCGAGTCGGTGTACGACCCGACCGGGCTGCCGCCGTACCACGCGTGCCCGCCACCGTGGACCGTCCAAGACTCCGCGACGACCGCACCCTGGGCGTCGGTGTGGATCGCGCGGGTTGCCGCGCGGTTGGCCCGCTCGTCGCGTTCGGTCGTGGTTGCCACGACGCTGCCGACAGCACCCAGCCGGGCGGCCACGAGCTTCTCGGCGTTCACCGGTGCGACGAGCGCGTCGGCGTCGCCGTGGAACACGACGAGCGGCACCTGTCCGCCCGGAGCCGGGGCACCGCCGGTCTGCATGGCGGCGAAGGCCGATCCGACGTCCGTCGCGGCTCCGTAGGCGAGTCCGGAATGAACTCCGACCGCGGCGTACAGGTCCGGGTAGGTGGCGGCCATGACCGCCGACATCGCCCCACCGGCCGACAGCCCGGCCACATAGACACGGTCGGGGTCCACCCGGTGGTCGGCCATGACCTGCCGGGTGATTCCGGCAATGATCGAAGGCTCCCCTGCACCGGCCTGCTGGTCGCCGGGGTTGAACCAGTTCCAGTAGCCACCGGGGTTCGCCGACGTCGGCTGCTCCGGATAGGCCACCAGGAAGGTGTGCTGCTCGGCGAGATCGTTCATCCGGGTTCCCGCGGCGCAGTCGAGGGCATTCTGCTTGCCGCCGTGCAGCATGACGACCAACGGCACGGGCTCGCCGGTGTAGCCGGTCGGGATGTAGAGGTCGTAGCTGCGGGTCCCGGCCGCCTCGGTGTGGCTGAGGTGACGGATCTCGCCGCCGGGTGCGGCCGCTGCCGCGGCAGCTCCGGGGTGCCCCGCACCGGTGGCGGCACCCGGGAGGTTGCCGGGCAGGCCGGACAGACCGGCGGGCACGCCTCCCGTCGGCACCGAGCCCAGCGCGCTCCGGAGCTTGTCGAGCAGGCCGCCGACGTCCGGCAGGCTCTGCCCGACGGGCGGTGCGCGGTGGCTCCCGGGGAAGCCACCGCCGAGCGGCAGCCCGGGAATGCCCGGACCGGTCGCGCCCGCACCGGTCGTCGTGGCGGGAAGGTCGCCGGCGAACGTGCGCTGCAGGACCGCGATGGCGTCGTCGAGCTGTCCTGCGCGGATGAGCCGCAGTGCTTCGGGCATGCCGGTGACTCGGTTGTCGTCCATGGAAAAGCCCTCTCTGGGCAGGGGGGATCGCGGCACCGGCCGGTCGGCCGAGCCGTGCGGTCGTGCGGGTGGTGGTGGTGAGGTGCTGCTACCCCGGGCCGTCGCCGCACGTGGCGTGCGGTCGGTCCGAGGGGTCAGATGGTTCGGGAGGCGAGCGCGGCCTTGACGGCCCGCGGCGCCCGGAAGGCGCCGAGGACCTCGACCGACCCGATCGTCGCCAGCGCCAGCTCCGGGCTGACGTCATCGGCGATCGTGGCCAGGCCCAGGACGCGCCGCTCGATGCGCCGCCCCGCCTCCTGTAGGGCCTCGAGATCCCGGCGGCTCCGGTGCTGGGTGCCGAGCGTCAGCGCCCGGCGTTCCACCGTGTCGTTCACCGCGGCCGCCCGGCTGTCCAGCTGCCCGTACGGATGAAGTCGGTCCGGTTGGCGTAGAAACCTTCGTCGACAAGCAGATCGATCTGGCCGAGGTCGACCGGCCCGATGTTGATGGTGATCTTCTCGCTCTTTTCCACCTCGGCCATCGAGACCCTCCTTCCGCCATCTGACAACCATCCTATCACCATCCCCGGGGATGGTGCGTATCCGTCGAACTTGGGCTGCCCATGATCACGAACAGCAGCGCGGGCTTGATCCGTCACCTCAGCCCGCGGCGCCGCGAAGTCACGACCTCAGGCCGCCGCCGCACCGGACGAGCTGAAAAAGGCCAACAGGTCGAGGCTGCGGAAGTACAGGCTCTCCAGAGCGCCCACATGGCCGATGCAGTCCCAGATCGGGTGAGGGCACAACCCCTGCGTCGCATCCACCTTCGATGCCGCTGTCCATGCAGCGCCGACCGGCGGGACTGGCCACCCACTACGACACCCTGGTCGACCCGGCCCGCGCCGCCAAGCCCAAGGACAAGGGCGCAGGTCGAGCGGCCGATGCCGTACGTGCGCGACTCGTTCTGGCGCGGCCGGAGTTCACCACGCTGGCCGCGATGCGCGAGGCTGCGGTGAGCTGGAGCCATGAGGTCCGGGGCCCGGGACGGCGCGGCGCCGGCGGCGGTGTTCGCCGCGGTCGAGGCCCAGGCTTTGCGGCCGTTGCCGACGGCGCCGTTCGTGCTGGCCACCTGGTCGTCCGCGCGGGTCGGCCCGGACATCCACGCCAAGGTCGGTGGCACGCTCAACTCGCTGCCCTGGCGGTTCCGCGGCGACCGCGTCGACGCCCGGTCTACGCCGAGCACGGTGCAGTTCTTCCACCACGGCCAGCTGATCAAGACCCACCCACGCAAGGACCGGGCCCGCCAGACCGACCTGGGCGACTACCCACCGGAGAAGATCGCCTTCCACATGCGCACCCCGACCTGGTGCCGCCACCGCGCCGCCGAGATCGGGCCGGCCTGCGTCGCGGTGATCGAGGGG
>JBIOVW010000404.1:0-2380 GCA_044867945.1 Nakamurella sp.
AGCGGGTCGGGCTGTCCAAGCCGACGGTGATCGCGTGGAAGAAGCGTTACGCCGCGGGGGGCATCGCGGGGTTGGACGACCGGCCCAAACCCGGGCGTCCGGCTCAGGTGGACGAGGTCGCGGTGGTGCTGGCGACGTTGGAGCCCCCGCCGGCCAACCTGGGTGTGACGCACTGGTCCTCGAGGCTGCTGGCTGCTCACCTCGGCGGCATCTCGAACGTGTGGGTTGCCGCGATCTGGCGTAAGTGGGGGCTGCAGCCGTGGCGGCGCGAGACGTTCAAGTTCTCCACCGACCCGGAACTGCAGACCAAGGTCCGCGACGTGGTCGGGTTGTGCCTGAACCCGCCGGACAAGGCAGTCGTGCTCTGGATCGACGAGAAGTCCCAGATCCAAGCCCTGGACCGGACCGCGCCGATCCTGCCGATGCGTGCTGGGCTGCCGGAGAAGGCCACCCACGACTACGTCCGCCACGGCACCACGACGCTGTTCGCGGCGCTGGAGGTCGCGACCGGCAAGGTCACCGACGCCTGCTACCCGCGCCACCGGCACGAAGAGTTCCTGAAGTTCCTCAAGCACGTCGCCAAGGCCTACCCGCGAGTGCAGCTGCACATCGTGGCCGACAACCACGCCACCCACAAGCACCCGAAGGTGCAAGCCTGGCTGGCGAAGAACCCGCGGATCACCATGCACTTCACGCCAACCTCAGGCTCCTGGCTGAACATGGTCGAGATCTTCTTCGGCATCATCACCGGCCAGGCGATCCGCCGCGGCACCTTCACCAGCGTCAAAGACCTCATCGCCGCGATCGAGACCTTCATCGACAGCTGGAACGAACGCTGCCAGCCCTTCGTCTGGACCAAGACCGCCGACGAAATCCTCCAGAAAGCAACCCGCGGTCAAACGTCATCGTTCACGCGACACTAGCCTGCGTGTTTCACGCGGCTGGCTGACACGGGCTTGATGTGCGTGAAAGCGCCTGTCCTGTAAGGGAAACTTGGGTTTGCGACAGTCCAAGTCACTCACAGAACAGGCACTTGACGGGTGAAGCGTAGCAAGGGTTTCAGGCGGGTCAAGGTCAGCGCGGACGGGCAGGGCGTGGTGTCGCACGCCGGGGCCGGTTTACTGCGGGAGATGGCCGAGTACACCGGCCTGGTCGACGGGGTTACCGACGCGTTGCTGGACACGTATAGGGGGCTGCCGGGGCATCCGCCGGGTCGGGTGTTCACCGATTTGGCGGTGGCGGTGGCCGACGGGGCGGACGCGATCAGCGGGATCGGGGTGCTGGCCGACCGGCAGGATCTGTTCGGGCCGGTGGCCTCGATGCCCACCACCTGGCGGATGCTGGACCGCGTCGACGCCCAGCATCTGGAGCGGGTACGCGCGGCCCGCGGTGATGCTCGGGCGGCGGCGTGGGCAGCCGGGGCGGCCCCGGACCTGTCGGTCGAGTTGCGGTTGGACTTCGATGCCACGATCACCATTGCGCACAGCGAGAAGGAGAACGCGGCGGCGACCTGGAAGCACACCTTCGGGTTTCACCCGTTGCTGTGTTTCCTGGACCGGCCCGACGTCGCGGCTGGGGAGGCGCTGGCCGGGTTGCTGCGGGCCGGCAACGCCGGCTCGAACACCGCCGCCGACCACATCGCCGTGCTGGATTTGGCGTTGGCCGCGCTGCCCGAGGCGGCCCGCCCACGCCCGGGCGACCCGCACGGTCCGCGGCTGCTGGCCCGCAGCGACTCGGCTGGGGCCACCCACGCGTTCGCGGCGGCGTGCCGAGACCGGGGGGTGGGGTTCTCCTTCGGGTTCCCCATCGATGCGCGGATTCAACGCATTATCAACGTGATTCCCGACTCGTGCTGGCATCCGGCGCTGGAGCCCGGCGACCAGCTGCGGGAGGGTGCCTGGGTGGCCGAGGCCACCGGAATGATCAACCTGGGCGACTGGCCGACCGGGTCACGGCTGATCCTGCGCAAGGAACGCCCACACCCGGGCGCGCAGCTGAGCTTCACCGACGTCGACGGCCACCGGATCACCGCCATCCTGACCGACACCCCCACCGGGCAGGTCCGCGGCCAGGTCGCCGGGTTGGAACTGCGCCACCGCGAACACGCCCGCGTCGAAGACCGGATCCGCCAGGCGAAGGCCACCGGGCTGCGTAACCTGCCTTGCCGGGCCTGGGACGAGAACGCCGCTTGGCTCGAGACCGTGCTGACCGCCCTGGATCTGATCGTCTGGTCCAAACTGATCGGCTTCCCCGACACCCCCGAACTGGCCCGCTGCGAGATCGCCGCGTTCCGATACCGCATCCTGCACGTCGCGGCCCGGCTGACCCGCTCCGGGCGGCGGTTACACCTGCGGATCGATGCCACCTGGCGCTGGGCCAG
>JBIOVW010000405.1:0-10062 GCA_044867945.1 Nakamurella sp.
GTGCGACCTCGACCGGCCCAGCCGCGGAACATCGGGTCGCCCCACACGATCCGATGTTCCGCGGCGGTCGGGCGTTCCAGTGCCGTCGAGGCAGGACGGAGCCGAAGCCGCGGCCCCGGATGAACCGTTTCGGGGCCGGAAGCGGACAGAATGGGTGTCAGGAAAGGGGCACCATGTACCTGGCGGGGTTGGCCACGCTGGCCGCGGCGACCGGCGCCGCCTGCCGGAACCGCGTCGATCCCGGCCTGGTCGCACCGGCCGTCGTCGTCGGGCTGATCACCCTTGATGCACGGGCGCCATGGGGGGCCGTCCTGACCGCTGAGCCGACGCCCGGGTGCATCTCGCCTGGGCGATCCTGATCCTGCTGACCGTCCCGGTGATCGTCATCGGCATCGGGGATCCGGCCGGACGCCCGGCACGAGGGCTGGTCGCGGTGGTGCGCCGGTGAGATCCACATGCGCAGCGAAAGAGCGCTGCTGATGTGGAGTCGCGGGAACACCTGCACCGATGCCAGCCGGCGGAGCCCCGCGTCACAGCCGGCCGCAGAGGCCGGCTGAAGTGACGGGCTCTCGGTCGCCGGGGATCGATGTCTGCACCCGGGCGTCGGGCGTTTCATCGCGGGCTACCAAGTCCCCGGTCACCTCGTGAGAGGGCGGGCTTCCGGGAACCCGACATGGAAGTACCCCATGCCGAACCCCGCCAAACCGTGCCGGCCGACCGAACTGAAGACCGAAGCTGCTTGCCACGTCACGGGTGTCATGATCCCCGCAAGATCGCTACGGCTCGGCGACACCGTCGACCTCGCCGATCGGCACCCTGCGCAGCGGACCCTGGACGGCGCGGGCGAGCCGGGCGATGATCCACGGTCCACGGATCTCGGGTCGTTCGTAGCCGAACAGGCGCAGCCGGCGTCGCCGGCTGGTCAGCACATCGGTGACGACGATCGCGCCGTCCGGGGAGACGGACGCCCGCAGGTCGACGACGGTGCCCAGCGGTGTGCCGTTCCGGTCGCGCACCCTGGCGCCGAGCAGCTGACTAGCCAGCATCGCCGGCTCCGGGGAGCCTGCCGACGAAGTGTCGACCGAGCCAGTCCTCCAGCGGTGGGGTGGCGAGCAGCTCGCGCCGGATGCCCAGGGTGATCGCGGACCCGATGTCGGCGACCACCCCGATGTCGATGCGAAGTGGCGGCGGGTCGTCGGACGGCTGCAGCCGGCGGGCGATCGACGCCATCCAGCCGCCGATTCGACCACCGATGCGGTGACCCAGCACGCGCTGCCCGCTCAACAGGGCGGTGATCGTGAGCCGCCCCGACGAGGGGTCGAGGGTCAGCTCGATGTCGTCGACCTTGCCGACCGGTTGTCCCGCGCTGTCCACGATCTGCCGGTCCAACAGGTGAAAGGCCGGCCGCAGCGGATCGGGAGCAGAGATGTTCATTGGCCCATCCCGGTGATGATCATGAGCGGAATGGCGGCAATCGCCACGATCAGGATGATGACCAGGTAGACCACCCCCAGTATGTTCGCCAACCGACCGTTCACCTTGTCGCCCAAGTACTCTCGGTCGTTGGCGACCACCAGGATGGGCAGGTATGTGAGAGGTAGCACGACCGCGCTGAACACGAGCGAGTATTCGGTGAGCTGGATCGGATCCACCGTGGTCAACAACGCCGCGACGCCCAGCAGGAAGCTGACGATGACGACGGTGTGGAACCGAGTCGCCTGCCGTGGCGCGACGCGCTTGCCCCACTGCCATCCGAAGTACTGGGCAACCGTGTAGCCGGCGGACAATCCGGTTTCCAGTGCGGCGCCGAACGTCGCGGCGAAGAAGCCGACGATCACCACGATCAACCCGAGGGCGCCGACCGCCATGCCGACCGGCAGGGCGACCTGCGACAGGCTGTCCACCTGCACACCCAGCGGTTGGAACACGACGGTCGTGCAGGCCATGATGGCCAGCGACAGCAGGCCACCGAGCGGGAAGCCCACGAACACGTTCGCCCGGGACGTGATGAGATCCTTGGCGGTCCAATGCTCCTCCACGCCGCCCGAGGAGAAGAAGAAGACCTCGTACGGGGTCATCGCGGCCGCGAACAGGGACACCGCGAAGAACCCGTAGGTTCCCCAGGTCTCACCCTCTGGGGGGACGGTGGTGGTGACGTCGGCGGCCAGCGCCGACCAATCGGGTTCCAGCCGGACCAGCGCGATCACGAAGATCACCAGCGCCAGACCGCACAGCCCGAACACCCGCTCCATCGTCGAGAACTTGACCCGCCACAGCACGAGCCACACCGCCAGCGCCGCGATCGGCACCCAGAGCACGTAGTCGATGGTGCTTGCCAGCTGCAGCGCGAGAGCGACCCCGCCGATCTCCGCGGACAGGGTCAGCAGGGTGACCAGGTAGGAACCGGCCAGATTCGCCAGCGCGGCGCGTGGGCCCAGCCGCTCACGCACCAGGTCGAACACCGGCCGGCCGCTGACCGCCGCGACCCGACCGCACATCTCCGCGTACACGCAGATGCCGATGACCCCGATCACCACGACGAAGGCCAGCCGCATGCCGAACCGCGCACCCGTCTCGGAATTGGCGACCAGGTCCCCGATGTCGACGAACCCGCCGATGGCGGTGAGGATGCCCAGGGTGACCGCGAACCAGCGCTTCACGCATGCTCCTGGACGAATTCCTCGAGCCGATCGCGGATCGGCAGCAGCGTCGCGGAGGCCGCCCTGACACCCGCCTCGTCGCCGTCCTCGACCGCACTTTGCAGCTGGGTGATCGCATCGGACGCCGCCACCAGCAGCGGGACCACCTGTTCCCGCAGCTCGGCGGACGCCTGATCGGGCACCGCCTCGGTGAGCACCAGTTGGGTGGCGGTCGCCGCGGCCTCCCGGCTCTCGTCCAGCGTCGTCGCGGTGTAGGGCGGGACCAGGTCACCGCGCTGATCGGCCCGCGCGACCAGCAGCGTGGTGCCCGCCGCGGACAGCGCGTCCTGGGCCGCACTCGTCGCGTTCTCCAGGTACCCGGCCTGGTTCGTCGGCCACGTCGACCAGACCACGACGGCCGCCCAGACGGCGACGCCGGCGATCGCCCACCTTCGCCAGTGCACACGGCGAACCTAACCCGGACCGGCCGGCCTCACCCGCCGACGCCCCGGTCCGGTCGCTCCGGCCCATCAAGGGGCCGAGTTTCGGACAGGTCATGGCAGGCTGGCGATGTGGATGATCCGACGGATGGTCCGGACGAGGCGATGGACCTGGCGCGCAGCATCGCCCGGGCGGTTTCGAACGCTGGCCTGACCTGCGCCGTGGCCGAATCGGTGACCGGCGGGCACGTCTCGGCACACATGGCTGCCTCCCCGGACGCGAGTGAGTGGTTCAGGGGCGGCCTCGTGGCCTATTCGAGCGCGGTCAAGTTCGACGTGCTGGGCGTCACCCCGGGGCCGGTCGTCACCGCGGAGTGCGCGCAGCAGATGGCGACCGGCGTACGCGCCCTGCTGGCCGGGGACATCGCGGTGGCCACCACCGGGGCGGGCGGCCCCGGCTCGGCGGAGGGCCAGCCGGCCGGCACGGTCTTCGTCGCCGTCGAAACCCCGTCCCGGCGCACCGTGCACGGATACCAATTGGACGGCGACCCCGAGCAGGTCGTCAAGCGGGCAACCTTGCAGGCGCTGCGCGACCTGCACGCTGCCGCGGCCCAGATGGGGGGGCAGATCCGCGGCGTCAGCCCTCGGTGACGGCGTCGACGGTCTCAATCGCGTCGGACCCTCGGGCGTTCGACGGCTACGGCGGCCCGGGTCGGCCGCTTCTTGACCGGCCCAGGCCTACGCGCGGTTCGCCCGTCCCGGGTCGGGTGATGAGCGCGTGTTGATGAGGTTCCCCGGCCGGAGGAGCAACACACATCATCCGCTGATCCAGATCTGAACCAGGACGCTCGCGTCCCGCCACGTCGTCATCGGGTACGTCGTAACCTGTCTTCGGGAGCTTCACCGCACCCGCCTGTCGGCGCCGCCGACATGGCAAGGGCGCCGTTGGCCGGGTGGAAGGGAGAGCCGCGTGGCCATCGTGGACGACTGGTCGACGACAGGACTCGGACCGCGGGAGTCCTGGCCGGTCGCTCTGCGAGTGTTGGTGGACACCTGCCTTGAGTCGGAGTTCCCGATGCAGCTGGCGTGGGGACCGGACCTGTTGCTGGTGTACAACGAGGCCTTCATCCCGCTCCTCGGAGCCGACAAGCATCCGTGGGCGTTGGGTCGGCCGGCCCGGCAGGTGCTGCCGGATCTGTTCCCTCGGGACAGGTCGGATATCCAGGAGCTGCTTCGCGGGGGCGGTGCGGTGACCCGGACCGACCAGCAGCTGATCATGAACCGGCACGGGTACCCGGAGGAAACCTACTTCACGTACTCGCAGAGCATCATCCGTGACGAGAACGGCGATCCGGCCGGCCTGTTCAACGCGATCACCGAGACCACCGAACACGTGCTCTACGAACGGCGGCTGCGGGTGCTGCGGGCGCTGGGAGCGGTGTCGATCACCGGGGACGGCAAGGACCCTTCGGATGCGGTCCGGGCGGCCTGTCGACGGGCGGTCACCGTGCTGTCCGGAAACCGGCGCAGTGTTCCCCTCGCCGTGGTGTTCCTCCGCGACGAGCAGGACCGGCCGAGCCTGGCCGAGGGCTACGGGTTCGACACCGCGGTGGCCACCGACCGCGGGTGGCTGCCGGTGCCACCCGTGCCCGAACTGTTCGACGTCCTCGCCGACGGCCCGGTTCGCCTCCGCGAGGGCCTGCGCGACGAGTTCGGCGCCGCGCTGCTGCCAGGCCCGGTCGGTCCGCTGCTGCCGGATCAGGCGGTGCTGCTGCCCATCCTGGTCACCGGCCAGAGCCGGCCGTACGGCGTGCTGGTCGTCGGTGTGAACCCGTACACGCCGGTGAACGAGGGCTTCATGGAGTTCGCCGAACTCGCTGCACGGCAGTTCGGCATCATCCTCAGCGACGCCATCGCCTACGAGCTGGAACGGTCCAGGCTGCGCGCGCTGGCCGACCTCGACCAGGCCAAATCCGAGTTCCTGCAGCAGGTCAGCCACGAGCTGCGCAGCCCGCTGACGCTGCTGCTGCCGCCGCTGCAGGAACTGCTCGGCGAACGCGCCGAGCCGCTGCCCGAGCAGGCGCGCACGGCGATCGAGGCGGCCGTGCGCGCCGCGCACCGCCTGGAACGGATGGTCGACACACTGCTGCAGGTTGCCCGCGCCGACGACGGCGCGCTCGAACCGGACCGGTTGCCGACCGACATCGGCGCGGCGACCACCGAGATCGCCGACGGATTCGCCGCCACCGCCGCGGCGGCCGGTCTCACGCTGACGGTCAAAGTGCCGGTCGAGCCCGTCGTCGCCGACGTCGACCCGGCGATGTGGACCACCATCGTGACCAACCTGCTCGGCAATGCCGTCAAGTACACCGACCGCGGCGGCATCACGATGGTGATGAACGGCGACGACGAGGAGGTGACGCTGACCGTCACGGACACCGGCGTCGGCATCGCCCCGGCCGACATCGACAACGTCTTCGGCCGATTCCACCAGCTGGACGCCAGTCGTCCGGGAATCGGTCTCGGCCTCACCCTGGTCAAGGACCTGACCGAGGCGCACGGCGGTCGGGTCACCGTCACCAGCGATCCGGGGCACGGCAGCGTCTTCACCGTGGCCCTTCCGGCGTCGACGACCGCTCGGGAGGAGACCGCCGGGCCTGCCGCCGGGTCGGGCATGGTCGCCCGCGGCCAGATCACCCTCATGCCACCCACTGCGCGGGCCGGCCGGACCGATGAGCGCAAGCCGGCGGAACGAGGGTCGTTGCTGCTGGTCGAGGACGACCCCGACCTCGGCAGTTATGTCGCGGAGCTGCTCCGGCGGGACGGCTGGACGGTCCGGTTGACCGTCGACGCCGAAACTGCGATCCAGGCGCTGGACCCCTCCGTCGACAAGGCCGACGACGCGCCTTACGTTCCGGACATCATCGTCACCGACGTCATGCTGCCCGGTCAGAGCGGGCTGGACCTGGTCACCCTGCTCCGGCACGATCCCACCCTGGAACGCATCCCCATACTGGTGCTCACCGCCCGCGCGGGATCGGATGCCGCCGTCGAGGCGATGGCCGCCGGCGCCGACGACTACGTGCGAAAGCCCTTCGACGCACCCGAACTGCTGGCCAGGGTCCGCGCCCACTGCAGCCTCAACCAGATCCGGGAGACCGCGATCGACTCGGCCGAGGACACCGCGGACAACCTGCGTCGCGCGCTGGCGACCAACCGGACGATAGCCACCGCCATCGGCATCGTCATGACGCGCTATCAGTTGGACGCCACCCGCTCCTACCAGGCACTGGTCCGGATCAGCCAGCACACCAACCGCAAGCTGCGCGACCTGGCCGCCGAGGTCGTCGACACCGGCGCCCTGCCACCCGCGGAGACGGGCGAACGAGTCGCCGGCCGGACCTGACCGGGTGGCACGCATCGGCGGACGGCCCGCTGCGCCGGCCGTCGGCCACATCGATGTCGGATGCACCGATTGAGTCGGTGATCCGACGGGTACCCGGCTGAGCGAACCGGCCGCCGTGCCGGGTGTGCGCGCTCATGGAGGACGCCGATGTCGGAGCCGAGTTTCGTGCCGCCGACCTCCGAGTCCCACATCCAAGGAGTCCGATGACCGACGACTCGACGACGTCCCGTGACCCGAGGGATGCACCCGCCCCGGACGACCCGGCCAAGCCGGATGCGCCCACCGACCTGACCAAGCCCTCGTGGTTGTACATCCTTCGCAAGACGGCGCGGGAGTTCTCCGACGACGAGTGCATGGACCTGGCCGCGGCGCTGACCTACTACGCGATGCTCGCGTTGTTCCCCGCACTGCTGGCGATGGTGTCGCTGCTGGGTGTGGTGGGCCAGGAGTCGAGCACAGCCGCGCTGCTCGATGTCCTGTCCGAGGTCGGCGCCGGTGGCGTCGCCGAGACGATCCGCGCGCCGGTCGAGCAGTTGACCCGGGCGCCCGCAGCTGGATTCGCACTGGTGGTGGGCATCATCGGCGCGCTGTGGTCCGCGTCCGGGTACGTCGGTGCCTTCGGACGGGCGATGAACCGCGTCTATGAAATCAAAGAGGGACGGCCGTTCTGGAAGCTGCGTCCGCTGATGATGATCGTCACCCTGGGCGCGGTGATTCTCGCCGGGCTGGTCGCCATCGGCCTGGTCGTCTCCGGTCCCGTCGCCCGCGCCGTCGGGGATCTGATCGGACTAGGCGACACCGCGGTCACCGTGTGGGGGATCCTGAAGTGGCCGGTCCTGCTGGTGCTCGCGGCGCTGGCGGTCGCGTTGCTGTACTACGCGACACCCAACGTCAAGCAGCCCAAGTTCCGGTGGATCAGCATCGGGGCGGCCGTCGCGATCGTCACCTGGATCGTCGCGTCGGCCCTGTTCGGCCTGTATGTCGCCAACTTCTCCAGCTACAACAGGACGTACGGGTCGCTCGCCGGGGTGATCGTCTTCCTGCTCTGGCTCTGGATCACCAACCTCGCGCTGCTGTTCGGCGCGGAGCTGGACGCGGAGATCGAGCGGGGCCGGCAATTGCAGGCGGGCATCGCCGCCGAGCAGAACATCCAGCTTCCACCGCGGGACACCACGGTTGTCGACAAGCGGGAACGCCAGGAGCAGCAGGACGTCGAGCGTGGCCGACGGCTGCGTCAGCAGGCCGAAAGGGACGCGTCGCGCTGAGCCCAGTCAGCATCCGGGCCTGCGACCTCGCGCGATGGGACGCCGGTGAGATCCACTTGAGCAGCGAAAGAGCGCTGCTGCGGTGGATCTCGTGGAATCGCCCGGACGGAGGAGGCGTCGGGCAGACTTCACCCATGGCGTACGACGAGGACCTGGCCGCCCGGATCCGCGACATTCTGGCCGCCGAACCCGGGCTGGCCGAGAAGCGGATGTTCGGCGGACTGGCGTTCCTGATCAACGGGCACATGGCGGTCGGCGCCAGCAGCAAGGGCGGCCTGCTGCTGCGGGTCGATCCGGCGCGCACCGGCGATCTGCTGGCCCCGCCGCACGTCGGGCGGTTCGTGATGCGGGGTCGGGAGATGGAAGGGTGGCTTCGGGTTGACCCGGAAGCGGCGGACACCGTGGAGCGGCTCACCGAATGGGTCGGCCTTGGGGTCGCCTATGTCCGGACCCTGCCGCCCAAGTAGCGCCGACTCAGCGGGCCCCGGCCGGTCCGCTGGCCGGGGCCGGGTGGTCCGCTGGCCGAGCCGGGCGGTCCGCTGGCCGAGCCGGGCGGTCCGCTGGCCGGGGCCGGGCGGTCCGCTGGCCGGGGCCGGGGGCGGGGGCGGGCGGTCCGTTGGCTGGGGCCGGCGGTCCGCTGATCATTGCGTCACGGAACCGAACGAATCCGGCGCGAAGGTGGTTCTTGGATCAGCGCGGGTCCTCCGGGCCTGTGCTGGAGCGCGCATAGAGGACGTAACGGTCGCCTTTCGTTTCGACTGAACGATGGGTAGGCCCCTGGCGGATCCGTCCCCTCGATTGAACCCGGCGAAGCCGTCCGGTCGTGTGGGGTGGGTGTGGCGGATAGCAGTCGGGCTGATCTGTGAGTCTGGGGGTGCACCGCTTCTGGTGGTTGATGGCAGGATCCGGTGTTGGTGTTCGGGATTGACTCAGGGCTGATTCGGCCGCTTGTGCGTGCCTTCGAGTTGACGTGTCGTCCCGGGCGCCGACGCCGGCCTGCTCACCTGTTGGCTTGATCAGAAGCCTGTCCCTGGCTCCCGGTTGATCGGGTGCCGGGTGACCCATCACAGATGTGCCGTGGGTGGGTCCTCCAGGCCGGCGTCGACCCTTGTTGACCCGAGCTCTGGAAAGGAGAGCGCGAGCCATGTCTAGAGTGGCACATTTCGTCGACGCGGTCGTCGGCGGTGACACGCATGTGGACACCACGAGCTTGTGCGTGGTGTCCCCGGTCGGTGCGGTGCTGGCCGAGATCACGATCGACAACGACGAGGACGGGTACGCCCAGGCGGTCACCTGGGTGTTGCAGACCGTGCCGTCGGAACGGTTCCTGGTCGGGTTGGAGGGCACCCGCAGCTACGGCGCCGGGTTGTGCCGGGCGTTGCAGGCCGTCGGGATCGGGGTGGTCGAGGTGGAGCGGCCCTCCCGCGGGGAACGGGGTCGGCGGGGCAAGTCCGACGCCGGGGACGCCCTGCTGGCCGCCAACAAGGTGCTGGCCATGCCCGCCGACCGGGTGCCGCAGCCACGGGCCGGGGACGGGGTGCGGGAGGCGTTGCGGCTGCTGTCGATCGATCGGGAGACGATGACCACGCAGCGGACCCGGTTGATCAACCAGCTGCTCGCGGACCTGCTCACCGGCGATGCCGAGCAGCAGGCCCTGCGCAAGAGGGACCTGACCACCGCGACCCTGCGCAAGCTGGCCGGGGCCCGCGGCCGCCCCGGCCGGCCCATCGACGAGCAGGCCCGGATGCTCGTGCTGCGCCGCCGGGCCCAGGAGATCCTGCGGCTGGACCAGCAGATCCGGGAGAACGAGAAGCGGCTCAGGACGATCCTGGTCGAGATCGCCCCGCAGCTGCTCGAGCAGGTCGGTGTGGGCCCGGTGGTGGCGGCCCAGCTGATCGTGTCCTACAGCCACCGCGGCCGCTGCCGCTCCGAGGCCGCGTTCGCCGCGCTGGCCGGCGTCAGCCCGATCGAGGCGTCCAGCGGCCGGATCACCCGGCACCGCCTCAACCGGGGCGGGGACCGCCGGCTGAACCGGGCCCTGCACATCGTCGCGGTCACCCGCGCCCGGCAAGACCCGCGCACCCGCGCCTATATCCAACGGCGCAGCAAGGACCTGACCGACCGAGAGATCCGCCGCATGCTCAAGCGGTACATCATCCGCGACTTCTTCAAGGTCCTGCAGACCATCGACGCCCTGGACCCGGCGAAGACCACCGGCGCGGTGAGCCCGGCCGCGTAAACGACCCCGACGCCGGCAACCCTTCCTCCACGACCCGAGGAAGGGTTGCACGATGCTGCCGTATGCCCGGGCG
>JBIOVW010000406.1:0-7799 GCA_044867945.1 Nakamurella sp.
TCCGGGCCAGCTCGGCCGCAGCCACCCAGGCGGCGTGAGCCTCGTCGCGCCGGCCCAGTTCGTCAAACAGGGTCGCCCGGGCCGCCTGCGCGTAGGGGTAGCGATCCAGTCCGCCCAGCGCCAGCACCTCCTCGAGGTCGCGCAGCCCGACGGCCGGTCCGCACAGGTGGGCCATCGCAACGCACCGACCGACGGCCAGCGTCGCGGAGGGCTCGGCGGACAGCAGTGCACCGTAGAGGTCGACGACCCGACGCCAGTTCGTCGCGGCGAGGCTTGGCGCCACCGCATGTTCCGCCGCGATCGCGGCCTGCGCGGTCATCGGACCGAGCCGATCCCGTGACCCGGCCAGCGCGGCCCTGGTCAACAGCAGCCCCCGTCGGATCAGCTCCCGGTCCCACCGGCTCCGGTCGACATCGGCCAGCAGCACCTGTCGCCCGTCCTGGTCCCATCGGCCGCCGGCCCGGGCCCGGGTGAGCAGGATCAACGCGAGCAGCCCGGTGAACTCGGCGTCGGCGGGCCGCAGCACGCGCAGCGCGGTGGCCAGGTACTGGGCCCGGTCGGCCAGGTCGTCATCGGTCAGTTCAGGACCGGAACCCGCGGTGTGGCCAAGGGTGAAGGCCAGATAGACGACGCGGCGGACGACCGGCAGCCTGGCGTCCACGGTGGCGTCGTCGGGCAGGTCCAGTTGTGGGCCGGCCGCCGCCAGCCGCTTCTTGGCCCGGGTGAGGCGCGCCGCCATCGTGGTCTCGCTGACGAGGAAGGCGGCCGCGATGGCCGCGGTCGGCACGCCGCAGGCCAGCCGCAGGGTGAGCGCCGCCTGGTCGGCCTCGCCGATCCGCGGGTCGCAGCACAGCACGACAAGGCGCAGGTCCTCGTCCCCGACCACAGCGGTCTCGGTGCTCAGGTCGGCCGGCGCGACGTGGCGCAACCCGCCGGCGCTGCGGATCAGCGCCCGGCGGGCCGCCTGCGCGGCCCGGATCCGGTCGATCGCCCGACGCCGGGCCGCGGTGACCAGCCAGGCCTCCACCGAGTCCGGCACCCCCCGGTCGGGCCAGGTCTGCAGAGCGAGCAGGAACGCGTCGGCGGTGGCCTCCTCGGCGATGTCCAGGTCGCGGACCGACCGCAGGGTGACGGCCAGCACGCGTCCGGACAGCTCCCGTTGCGCGCTGGCGGCCGCCTGCACCGCAGCGGTCGAGTCCGTGATGTCAGCCCCCGAATTCCCAGATCGGCCGCAGCTCGACGTGTCCGTATCCGCCCGGGCAGCGCTTGGCCACCTCGAGCGCGACATCGTCGTTCGGAGCATCGATCAGGTAGTAGCCGCCGACGACCTCCTTCAGTTCCGGGGCGGGGTTGTCCACCGTGTGCACGTCCTCGGTCCGGGTCTTGCGCAGGTAGGTGGCGGTCGGGGTGGGCTGCAGGGCCTCACCGCCGAGCAGCGTCGCCCCGGCCGCGACAACTTCCTCGGCAAACGCGGCGTGCGCCTGCATGGTTTCGTTCAGCTCGGCCTCGCCGGCGCTCGCGTACGCCTCCTCGGCCTCGACGATCAGCAACAGGTACTTGGCCATCCCGGTTCTCCTTGTCCGCCCTCGCGGGCTGTGCGTCGGGCGCCGGTGGTGGCGCCTCGACAGGTCAGACGGAGCAGCACGTCGCGAATCGACAGACCCCGACAGACATTTTCGGGCTCCGCCGCCGGGCGCACCAGGTCATCGATTGCAGGTCCGGCCGGGCGGGCCTGCTCGTCGGCTATCATGGTCAAGTTCTCCGGAGTGTGTCGCGCCACCCGACGACGGAATTCGTCATCATTCGGGACTGCGACCGGGACCGGCCAACCGGGCTGGTTCCGTCCTCTCCCGCCTCGACGATGATGGGTTTCGTATGTCCTCGCCTGCTCTCACCGTGTCCGACCCTCCTGATTCTGAATCGATCCAGAGCGCCGATGAAATCACCATCGACGCCACTGGGCCCCGGTTCGACGACCTCGGCCTCCCGCCCGAACTGCTGCGGGCCGTCATCGACCTGGGATTCACCACCCCGACGGCCATCCAGGCCGAGGCCATCCCGACATTGCTCGCCGGTCGGGACATCACCGGCGTCGCGCAGACCGGCACCGGCAAGACCGCGGCGTTCGGCCTGCCGCTGCTCGCCGCCATCGATCCCACCCCTGGTGTGCAGGCCCTGGTGCTGTGCCCCACCCGGGAACTGGCCGTCCAGGTGGCCGACGCCATCTCCTCCTTCGCCACCGAACGCCCCGAGCTCTCGGTGATCGCCGTGTACGGCGGCACCGGCTTCCTGCCGCAGCGCGCGGCGCTGCGGGCCGGCGCGCAGGTCGTCGTCGGCACCCCCGGCCGGATCATCGACCACCTCGAACGGGGCACACTGGACCTGTCCGGCCTGCGGTTCCTGGTGCTGGACGAGGCCGACGAGATGCTGCGGATGGGCTTCGCCGAGGACGTCGACCGCATCCTGTCCGACGCGCCGAACGCCCGGCAGACCGCGCTGTTCTCGGCCACCATGCCCCCGGCGATCCGGTCGATCGCCGCCAAGCACATGACCGACCCTGTCGACATCGCGGTCTCCCGGCAATCCTCCACCGTCGACGCGGTCCGGCAGATCTATGCGGTGGTGCCGTTCCGCGACAAGGTCGACGCCCTGACCCGATTCCTGCAGGTGACCGAGGGTGACGCGGCGATCGTGTTCGTCCGCACCAAGGACGCCTGCGACCAGGTCGGGACCGACCTCATCGCCCGCGGCGTGTCCGCCGCGGTGATGAACGGCGACGTGCCGCAGAGGGAACGCGAGAAGATCATCGAGCGGCTCCGCGACGGCCGGCTGGACGTACTGGTCGCCACCGACGTCGCCGCCCGCGGTCTGGACGTCGACCGGATCGACCTGGTCGTCAACTTCGACGCCCCCGGTGAACCCGAGGCCTACGTGCACCGGATCGGCCGCACGGGTCGGGCCGGGCGCGGCGGCACCGCGCTGACCTTCTTCACCCCGCGGGAGATGGGCCGGCTGCGGGCCATCGAGCGAGCAACCCGCGGCACGCTTGAGCAGATCGTGCCGCCGACGCCGGACGAGGTCGCCGCGCACAAGGCGGCGGTCGTGCTGCGCAAGGCGCTGGCCCGGTTCGACATCGGCCGGCTGGGTCGGCCGAACCGAATGGTTCGCGACCTGCTCGCCGAGCAGGACCTGACCGGCGAGGAGTTGGCCGCCGCGCTGCTGGCCCTGGCCTGCGGGGACGACGGCGCCGAGCGGGAGCCGGCACCCGAACCGGCCTCCTTCGAGCGGGACCGCAAGACCAAGGTCCGGTCGGCCTCCGCCGACCGGCCCCGCTCCGCCGCCGACCGGGCGGGGCGTGCCCGCGCGCCCTTCGGCCGCCGCTACCGGGTCGCGGTCGGCCACCGGGACGGGGTGCGACCGGCCGGCATCGTCGGTGCCATCACCGGCGAGGGCGGCGTCAACGGCAAGGATCTGGGCCGCATCGACATCTACGACTCGTTCTCCACGGTCGAGATCGCCGCCGACCTGTCCCCCGCCGCCCTCGGCCGGATCGCCAACGCCCGGGTCAGCGGCCGCACGCTGCGCATCGAGCCGGACCGGGACGACAACCCGGGCCGGCGCCCGTTTGCCGGCCAGCGCGGGTCGCACGGCCCGCGCCGGGATGGCTACGGCGATCACGGCCACGAGCACCGCGGGGGGCGGGCAGCGCGCGGCGGACGCTGACCCGGTCGCCGATAGGCTCGGGCCACTCGAACCGGGGGAGGTGCGGTGGCCGAGCAACGGGTCTTTGTCAGGGAGAGCCTCGAGTTCGGCCGCGCCGTGACCTTCTTCGACGCGATCTTCGCGTTCGCCGTCACGCTGCTGATCACCACGGTCGACGACTTCAGTCCCGAGGTCTGGTCGAGTCCGTCCGCGCTGTGGGCGGCGAACGGGTCCTCGTTGACCGCCTTCGCGATCAGCTTCGCCGTGGTCGTGTCGTTCTGGCGGGCGAACCACCAGGCCGTGGCGAGGTTGACTGCCCTGACGCCTCACATCATCGTGCTGAATTGCCTCGTGATGTTCGGCGTCGTGCTCATCCCGTTCGCTACCGAGGCCCTGGGCAAGATCGGTCATCTTCCGTTGCCGGTTGCGGTGTATGCGATCGTGATCGCCGGAACGTCGCTGCTGCACTCGTACACCGAGGATCAGGCTGATCGCGCGGGGCTCGGCCAGCACCTCCGGACCCGCGACGACCGTCGATGGGAGCTGATCAATGCAGCGGTGCTGCCGGTGGTCTTCCTCGGCTCCATTCCCATCGCGTACCTGCTGTCCCCCAGCGCCGCGGAGCTCAGCTGGCTCTCGATGTTGGTGCTGATGCCCCTGGTCGGCCGACTGCGGCGGCGGGCCGACCCCGAGCCGACCGGTCGCACCGGGTCAGAAGAGGGTCGGGGCGTCGACGAGTGAGGGTGGACCGATGTCGGTGGCCGGCAGGCTTCCGGCCGGGAACGACGCATTGCGGTCGCCCGGCACTCCCCGCACCGGATTCCGCCCGGCGAGCTGAGCATCCGCCCCGGGGGCGAGCCCGAACTCGGCGCTGATCCCCTTCACCCGGCCGGCCAGCTCCTTGCGGTAGGCGACCGGGAGGTTCGACCCGCCCGCGTACAGCTGCTCGTAACGCCCGACCAGGTCGGGCCTGGTGCTCCGCAGCCAACCGAAGAACCATTCCCGTGCCCCCGGTCGCAGATGCAGGGCGATCCCGCTCACCCCGGTCGCCCCGGCCTTCGCCAGCTGCCCCATCAGCGACCGGAGCTGCTCCGGGCGGTCGGTCAGGTACGGCAGGATCGGCGCCACGAACACCCCGCAGGGCAGGCCCGCGTCCCGGATCCGCCTGATCAGCTCCAGCCGGGCCTTCGGCGTCGGCGTGCCGGGCTCCAGGGTGACCTGCAGCTCCGGGTCCAGCAGCGCCAGCGACACGCCCACCCCCACGGCCACCGACCGCCCGGCCGCGGCCAGCAGCGGCAGGTCCCGGGAGAGCACCGTGCCCTTGGTCAGGATCGAGAACGGCGTCCCGCTGTCGGCCAGCGCCGAGATCACGTCCGGCATCAGCCGGTACCGGCCCTCCGCACGTTGGTACGGGTCGGTGTTGGTGCCCATCGCCACATGGTCGCGATTCCACCGCGGCGACGACAGTTCCTTGCGCAGCACCGTTCCCACGTTGGTCTTGACCACGATCTGGGTGTCGAAGTCGTGCCCCGAGTCGAAGTCAAGGTAGGTGTGCGACCTGCGGGCGAAACAGTAGACGCAGCCGTGCGAACAACCCCGGTACGGGTTCACCGTCCAGGCGAAGGGCATCGGTGAGCCACCGGGTACCCGGTTGAGCGCCGATTTGGCGTGCACCTCGTGGAACGTCACGCCGGCGAACTCGGGCGTCCGTACCGACCGCACCAGACCCGCCAGCCGACGCAGTCCCGGGAGCGCGGTCGGGTCCTCCGTCGCCAGCGCCTGGTCCTGCCACCTCACGCCGCACCTTCCCGGCAAGCCTCGCTCACGGTTCCATACGTACACATGTTCGGAGCGGTGGTCAACTCCGCCACGCCGACGGGCATCTGGTCGGATAGAGGCATGCGGTCCGATGTGCGGGTGTGCTTCGTCGGCGACTCGTTCGTCGCCGGCGTCGGCGACCCCGAACAGCTGGGCTGGGTCGGCCGACTTGCCGCGCATGCCCATCTCGGCGGGCTGCCGCTGACCGCCTACAACCTCGGGGTTCGCCGGGAGACCACCGCCGACGTGCTGGATCGAGCGCAACGCGAGTGCACGGCCCGCCTGCCACCTGATTGCGCCGGCGGGGTCGTCCTGTCCGTCGGGGTCAACGACACCACCTTGCTCGGCGGCCGGCCGCGGGTCGCGGCACCCTACTCGGCCGCCAACCTGGACATGATGCTGCGGCACGCCCGTGCGGCCGCCTGGCCGACCATGGTGGTGGGCCCACCGGCCGTCGATGACGAGCATCAGAACGACCGGATCGCCGGGCTCGACGCGCTTTTCGCGTCCGTGTGCCTGCGGCGCGGCGTCCCCTACCTCAGCGTGCTGCCCGATCTGCGACGTCATGAGGACTGGCGGCGGGAGATTCGCGCCGGCGACGGGTCGCACCCTGGAGGCGACGGCTACCGCGCGCTCGCCGATCTGGTGCTGCCCACCTGGAATGCCTGGCTGGCCGGACTCGGATCGGCTACGCCGTGGGCGTAACGACGGCCGCGGGGCGCCGCCCGGACGTTCAATGAGGGCACGCAGGTTGGAGGCAGTCGATGGACGATCCCATCCCATTCGGATCCGCCGATCCCGACGTGGCGTCGGCGATCGCGTTGGACGCGTACTCGGGGATCGTCTCGTCGGTGGCCGCCGCGCTGGTCCCGTCGGTCGCCGCGCTGTCGATGCCCGGACCGGCGGGTTCCCGGCGCGGGGGCGGCTCAGGGTCGGCCGTGCTGTTCACCGACGACGGCTACCTGCTCACCAACGCGCACGTCGTCGGTGGTGCCTCGCACGGCTTCGCCGAGTTCGCCGACGGTGGCGACGCGCAGATCGATGTCGTCGGCGCCGACCCGCTGTCCGATCTCGCGGTGGTCAGGACCAGGTCGGGGTCGACCACCCGCCCGGTGGTTCTGGGCAGCGCCGACGGGCTGCGGGTCGGCCAGCTGGTGGTCGCGGTCGGACACCCGCTCGGCCTTGCCGGCTCGGTGACCGCCGGGGTGGTCAGCGGCCTCGGCCGCTCACTGCCGACCCGGAGCGGCGCCACCGCGCGGGTGATCGAGGACGTGATACAGACCGACGCCGCGCTCAACCCGGGCAATTCCGGCGGCGCACTGGCCGACGCCGCCGGACGGGTCGTCGGGATCAACACCGCGGTGGCCGGCGTCGGTCTGGGCCTGGCGGTCCCGATCAACACCACCACCCGCCGCATCGTCGGCTCGCTGATCCGGGACGGCCGGGTCCGCCGTGCCTACCTCGGCCTGGTCAGCACACCGGCACCGCTGCCACCCGAGTTGGCCGCGAAGGTCGGCCGCCGCAAAGGGGTCAGGGTGGTCGAGGTGGTCATCGGCTCCCCCGCCCACCGCAGTGGGCTGACCGGGGGTGACCTCATCCTGACCGCGGCCCGGGAACCGGTCACCAACGCGCAGGGCATGCAGCGGCTGCTGTTCGACGACGCGATCGGCCGGCCGCTGCCGATCACCGTCTGGCGGCGCGGGGCCATGGTCGACGTGATCGCCGTGCCCTCCGAACTCTGACGCGTTCGGAGTTACGGTGGTCGGCGTGCAGCACGGCTTCGGTGGCCAGGAGTTCTGGGACGAGCGGTACCGCTCGCACCCGCGGGTCTGGAGCGACCGACCCAACCCCCTGCTGATCGCCCAGGTCACGGACCTGACTCCGGGCACGGCCCTGGACGTCGGCGCCGGAGAGGGCGCCGACGCCCGCTGGCTGGCCGACCGGGGCTGGCGGGTCACCGCCCTGGACATCTCCCCGGTCGCCCTGGAGCGGGCCGCCGCCGGCACCGCCGAGCACCGCCCGGACCTGGTCGACCGCATCGAATGGGTGCCGGCCGACGTCAGCACCTGGAACCCGGGCGATCGCCGCTTCGACCTGATCTGCGCGCACTACTTCCAGACCCCACTGGGCCACCGGACTCTCGTGTTCACCCGGCTCGCCGGCTGGGTGGCCGAGGGCGGCACGATGATGATCGTCGGCCACCACCCGTCGGACCTGGCGACCACCGCACACCGGCCGCCGATGCCCGAGGTCTACTACACCGCCGACGAGGTCGCCGC
>JBIOVW010000407.1:0-7077 GCA_044867945.1 Nakamurella sp.
CATCTTCTTCGAATCGTCCCGCACCAACCTGCGCAACGCCCGGCTGATCTGAACCACCTTCGCCTCGTTGATATCCCCGGCGACCCACGCATCCCAGGCGTCCGGCGCCTCCGCCTGCACCCGGCGGGCCCTGGCCACCACCTTCTGCACCGACCGCTTGGTTTCGGTGACCGCAAGCCCGATCTCCATAGCGGCGAACTCCCCGGGCCGATACCTGGCCTCCCCACCCGCCGACTCGATGTCCTCGATCCGCTGCCGGTCCGCCCGCTTGCGCGCATCGGCGAACTCCACCATCAACTGCGCCCGCCGCGCCTGCGCCTTCGCCTGCTCCCGATCGGCAGCCTTCAGCGAGTCGATCAGCAGCGCCTGCTGATCGTCCCCGAGCGCCGATCCGTCCATGGCCCATGTCTACTACAGGGGTACGACACTGGCCCCTGACCAGGTCTTACGGCTCCAACGCAGATCGCCGCCACCGACGAGACGGTTTGCGTCGCGGGGGATTCCGGTCCTGCCCTCCGGCCTCAGCTCGCTGAACCACAGCCCACTGCGGGCGACTGTCCGTTGTGCGGACAGGGCCGTAGAGTGCAGGCGACCGGCCGAGCCGAGCGAGGGGGTGCGCATGCCACGGGAAGGCACCGGCCCGGACTTCATCGAGGCCCTGGCCCGCGGACTCGAGGTGATCGCCGCGTTCGAGCCGGGGCGGCAGGTGATGTCGTTGGCCGAGGTTGCCGCCGCTGCCGGCCTGGCCCGGCCGACCGCCCGACGGATCCTGCTCACCCTGGCCGACCTCGGCTACGTCCGGCCGGCCGCCGGCGGGTTCGCGCTGACCCCGCGGGTTCTCGAACTCGGCATGGCGTACGTGCACTCGATGGGTCTGTGGGAGATTGCCCGCCCACACATGGAACGGCTGGTGGCGCGCACCCACGAGTCGTCGTCGATCGCCCAACTCGACGGTTCCGACATCGTCTACGTCGCCAGGGTATCGGTGCCGAAGATCGTCACCCTCGCCGTCGACATCGGCACCCGGTTCCCGGCACTGCCGACCTCGCTGGGCAAGGTGCTGCTGGCGGCCCTGAACACCGAGGAGGTCGACCGCATACTGGCCGAACCGTCCCGGTCGGGTGTGATTCCCCGCTGGCAGCCGGATCGCGCTGAGCGCGACGCCGCGTTGCGGGAGGTACGGGCCCGGGGCTGGGCGCTGACCGATGAGCAGCTGGCCCTCGGGATCCGATCGGTGGCCGCGCCGCTGCGGGACGGGTCGGGCCGGGTGATCGCCGCGCTCAACGTCAATGCGCACGCGGCGGAGACCAGCGTGGACCGGTTGATCGAGGCGCACCTGCCCTTGCTGTTGACCACGGCCGGCGAGATCAGCGCCGACTTCGCCCGTCAGGATGGACTGCCGCACGTGAGACGGCCGGCGTCCTGACCGTTACACGGAAGCCTGTCCGGAAGCCGCCTCGTCGTAGCGACAACCAACTCGCAGAAGTCGCCGGCACTGTCTTGACAGCCCAGTCGGCATTGCGGCAGGGTCGCTAACGGACACCCGTCCGCTTAGCGGTCAACGGAGAGTGGCACGATGGATTCGCCGCCGATCAATGGTTCCGGCGGACCGCTGTCCGGCATCCTGGTCGCGGACTTCTCCAGGGTCCTCGCCGGCCCCTACGCGACCATGCTGCTGGCCGACCTGGGTGCCGATGTCATCAAAGTGGAGGGGCCGGGCGGCGACGACACCCGCGGCTGGGTGCCGCCCACTCGCGGTGACGTGGGTACCTACTACCTGGCGGTCAATCGGAACAAGCGCTCCGTTGTGCTCGACCTCAAGGACGAGGAAGACCGCGGCCTGGCCCACGAGCTGTCGGCTCGCGCCGACGTGTTCATCCAGAACTTCAAACCTGGCGGCCTGATCCGTTTCGGGCTGGACTACGACTCGGTCCGGAACCGCAACGAGAGCGTGATCTACTGCTCCATCAGCGGTTTCGGCGCCGGCAAGGGCGCGAGCCTGCCCGGCTACGACCTGCTGGTGCAGGGCATGTCCGGCCTGATGAGCCTTACCGGAGCGCCCGACGGACCGCCCTTCCGCTCCGGCATCTCCGTCTTCGACGTGATGACCGGGATGCACTCGGTCATCGGCATTCTCGCCGCGCTGCATCACCGGGACCTAACCGGAAAGGGGCAGCACGTCGAGACCAACCTGCTGTCCAGCGCGCTGTCCGCGCTGGTCAACCAGACCTCCGCCTACGTGGCCGGCGGGGTGGTGCCCGGCCGGATGGGCAACGCGCACCTGAGCCTGTTCCCCTACGAGCCGCTGCCGACGGGCGACGGCGAGCTTATCGTGGTGGCCGGCAACGACGGGCAGTTCCGCCGGCTGGCCGGCGCGATCGGCCGTCCCGAACTCGCCGACGACGAGCGGTTCGACACCGTCGGCAAGCGCAACGACAACCGGGAGCAACTCCGCCCACTGTTGCTGGACGCGCTGTCGACCAAGGGCGCGCAGGACTGGTTCGGCATCCTGACCGAGGCCGGGTTGCCGTGCGGGCCGATCAACACGGTGCGCGGCGGCGTCGAACTCGCCGAGTTGCTGGGCCTGGAACCGGTGGTCGAGGTGGGCGAGGACCGGGTGCCGTCCGTTCGCAACCCCATCCGGCTGACCGCCACCCCGCCCGACTACCGTTATCCCCCACCCGCTCTCGATGAGCACGGCGCCGATGTTCGCGGCTGGCTGCGCGCCCGCGGAGAAGTCGATGGCTGACCGGACGGGGGCGCGGATCGAGCGGCCGGCCTATCCGACGGCGCTGGGAGCCAGCAGCCTGCACCACATCACCCTGCTCGGACAGGACCTGGCCGACGACATCATGGGCACCGTCGGCTTCGGCGAGCTGGCCTTCTGGCTGGCCACCCAACGGCGCCCGACACCCGGCGAGACGAGGGTGTTCGAAGCCGTGCTGGCCGCGCTCGCCGATCATGGGTTCACCCCGACGGCCATCGCCGCGCGGCTGACCTACCTGTCCGCGCCCGATTCCGTGCAGGGAGCGTTGGCGGCGGGCCTGCTCGGCGGCGGCTCCCGGTTCCTCGGCGTCACCGAGGACTGCGGCCGATTCCTGCATGGCGTACTCGAAACCGTGGACCGGCTCCCCACCGATGAGCAGGGGTGGGACGCCGTCGCGCTGGCCACCGTGCGGCAGCAGCGCGAGCGGCGCAGCTTCGTGCCCGGCCTTGGTCATCACGTGCACAAGGATGGTGACCCGCGCACCGCCCGGCTGTTCGCGATCGCCACCGAGGAGGATCTAGTGGGCCCGCACCTGTCGCTGTTCGCCGCGATCGGCCGGGTGCACCCGCAGGTGTTGGGAAAGACCTTGCCGCTCAACGGGGCCGGCGTGTGCGGCGCGGCGCTGGCCGACCTGGGCCTGCCACTTGCGCTGCTCCGCGGATTCGCGCTGCTGGCCCGGACCGCAGGCCTCATCGGCCAGCTCGCCGAGGAGCTGCGCCACCCGGTGGCCAACGAGATCTTCCTGTCGGTCGACTTGAACAACCGATCGGTCCCGCCGGCCCCGTACCCGCCGCGTGCCCTGCCCGACGAATCGGACAGCCCCGGCGAAGCCGGGACAGGCCCTCGCGGCGAGCGATGTTGGGGAGGTGCGAATGGCTGAGATCGTCGCCGTCATCGCGTCCACCCATCACCCCTTCTACTACCGCGCCAGCACCTCCACCGGCGCGGACCGGCCGCCGTTCGCCGACGAGTGGGTGGCTAAGATCGAGCGATTCCGGGCGACCTTGACGGCGGCCGAGCCGGACGTGCTGGTGATGGTGGGAAGTGATCACTTCCATCAACTCTGGCTGGACAACATGCCGCAGTTCCTGGTCGGCAAGGCACCCTTCTTCGACGCCAACTGGTACAACGAGGAACGCGAATTCGGCCTGCCCAGGATGAGGCTGGGCGGGCAGGAGGACCTGGCCGCGCACATCCTCCGGGACGGTCTGGACCGGGACTTCGACCTCGCGTTCAGCAACGAGCTGCGCATCGACCACAGCGTCACCTGCCCGATCATCACCCTGCGGCCGCAGGCTGACCTTCCGATCGTGCCGGTGTACACCAACATCTTCGCGCCGCCGCTGCCCCAGCCCAGGCGGTTCGTCGCGCTGGGCAAGGCGCTGCGGGAGATGGTCGAGTCCTGGGACAGCGACCAGCGGGTCGCCATCATCGGCACCGGGCACCTGTCGCTGGAACTGGGCGGACCGCGGCAGTTCGGCGAGCACGGCCCCGACCCGGAGTTCGACCGCAAGGCGATGGACTGGATCGCCTCCGGCGATCTCGACGGGTGCCTCGCCGAGGTCACCCTGGACAGCCTGCACGCGCCGGGCAACGCCACCCACGGGTTCATGGACTTCATGCTGATGATGGGCGTGGCCGGCGAGAGTCAAAAGGCTGATTACGTCGACTCTCTCGACCTGTTCCACACCATGGAGGCCTACTTCACCTGGTACCCGAACGGAGTGCCCGGCCCATGAGCAGGTATTTGCTGGACAAGTTTCTGTTCACCGTCGACCGGGACAGCGAGCTGGTCGAGCGCTACCGGGAGGACCCCGCCGGCACCGTCGACTGGTGGGAGGCCGAGCGTGCCAACGTCATCCTGAACTGCGTCGACGCCGAGAAGTCCACCTGGCTGGGATTCACCGACGACGAACGCCGGGCGCTCGCCGAGCACGACCACGTTGCCCTGTTCCAGATGGGTGCGCACCCGTTCCTGACCCTCACGTTGTTCATCGCCATGTTCGAGCGGGACCACGGCCCGCTGCAGTACCAGATCGCCTACGGCCAGGCGATGAAGCACATCACCCTGCCGTACCCCGACATTTCCACCTGATCGGCACGAGAAAGGGAAGTCAACGATGAATCCCGAATCCCTGGTCCTGCGCGGCGGCACCGTGCTCACGATGGACAAGACCCACACCATCCTCGAGGCGGCCGATGTGCTCGTGGTCGGCGACTCGATCGCCGGCGTGGGTGTGGGGCTGGACGTGCCCGAGGGCACGGTCGAGATCGACGCCGGCGGCGGCATCGTCATGCCCGGCATGATCGACACGCACCGGCACATGTGGCAGACCGCGATGCGCGGGTACGGCGCCGACTGGACCCTGACCCAGTACTTCGTCTGGTACGACCTGGAGCACGGTCGCAAGTTCCGGCCGCAGGACGTCGCCGCCGGCAACCGGCTGGCCGCGCTGGAGTCGCTGGAATCGGGGGTGACCACGGTCATCGACTGGTCGCACGGATTGCAGACGGTCGACCACGCGCAGGCCGCGGTCGACGCGCTGCAGTCGGTGCCCGGTCGGTACGTCCTGGCATACGGGAACATTCAGGCCGGACCGTGGGAGTGGTCGGCGGATCCGGCGGTCCGGACGTTCCTCGAGCGGTACCGCGACGGGGAAGGATCGCTGAACGGCGTGCAGATGGCGTTCGACGTCACCGGCGACCCGGCCTTCCCGGAGCAGACCGCGTTCGAGGTGGCCCGGGATCTCGGGCTGCCCGTCACCACGCATGCGGGGGTGTGGGGCGCCACCGGCGACGACGGCATCCGGCAGATGTACGACGGCGGATTCATGCAGCCGGACACCGTGTACGTGCACGCCGCATCGCTGTCCACCGACTCCTACCATCGGATCGCCGCCACCGGCGGGTCGATCTCGGTGGCCACCGAGTCGGAGCAGAGTGCGGGCCAGGGCTACCCGCCCACCTGGCAGGTTCGTCGGCACGGCATCCCGGTGTCGCTGTCGATGGACACCAGCGTGTGGTGGAGCGGCGACCTGTTCACCGCAATGCGGGCCACGCTGGGCGCGGACCGGGCCAGGGAACACTTCGAGGCGCACCTGAAGGGCGAGACCGTCACCCATTCCGCTCTGCGGGCCGAGCATGTCGTCGAATGGGCGACCCGAGGAGGCGCACACGCGCTCGGCCGGGACGACCTGGGCGGCCTGGAGGTCGGTAAGAAGGCCGACGTCGTGTTGCTCAAGAACGACGAATCCACCGTGTCCTTCCCGCTGCTGAACCCCTATGGTCACGTGGCGTTCCAGGCACAGCGGGCGGACGTGCACACGGTCGTGGTGAACGGCCGGCTGGTCAAGCGGGACGGCAAGCTGGTGGGTGTCGACCTGCCGGCCGCCCGCCGGGAGATCGAGAACACCGTCGAGTACCTTCGCGGCGAACTCGGCGACGAGGCTTGGCAGGCCGGCATGTATCCGGACCAGGCGGCCACCGAACGGCTGGAGAACCCATACCAGTACACCGAGTTCAAGTCGGAGACGACCACGATCGCGCGCGAGGCGGCGCTCGAGGAGCAACTGGAGGAGCGCCCGCTCGGTCGTACGGTGCCGTGACGACCGTGCCGACCACCACACCGGCCGCTCTCCTGTATGTGCCGGGAGAGCCGCCTCGGTTCGGTGAGCGGGACGTCCGGCCGCCCGCCGCGGACGAGGTGCTCGTCCAGGTGTCCGCGGCACCGATCACCCCGCTGGATCGGCTCTGTGCCACCGGGCGGTCCTACTTCGGCATCCCGGCCACGCCGTACGTTCCCGGGGTGCAGGGCGTGGGCACCGCGGAAGGCGGACCGATCGAGGCCGGTACTCCGGTGTGGTTCGCCACGATGGCTGGCATGCGCCCCGGCGACGGCAGCATGCGCGGCTGGGCGGCCGTGCCGATGCAGGACGTGGTCGCACTGCCGACCGGGGCCGACCCGGTGCTGGTCGGTGCGCTGGGGCTGTCCGCGGTAGCCGCCTGGATGGCGATGACCGGGCCGGGCGGGCTGACGGCCGGCGATGCGGTCATGGTGCTCGGCGCCGGCGGCGTGGTCGGCCAGGCCGGCATCCAGCTCGCCCGCACCGCCGGCGCGGCTCGGGTGATCGCCGTGGCCAGGTCGACAACCGCCCGGGAGCGGGCGCTGCGGCTGGGAGCCGACACTGCGGTCGCAATCGACCCGACCGACGACGTCGACTCGCTGACCGCCCGGATGGCCGCCGGCTGCCACGGTCCGGTCGACCTCGTGCTGGACCCGCTGTTCGGGATGCCCGCTGCCGCCGCCCTGC
>JBIOVW010000408.1:0-5414 GCA_044867945.1 Nakamurella sp.
GGGGCACCCGCGCTGATCCAACAACCACTTTCGCGCCGGATTCGTCCGGTTCGGTGGATCTTTGATCAGCGCGGTGCGGCCTGGGCGCTAGTCCCGAGCGCGACCCCGGTTTCAACCTGATGGGACGTCCCGCCCGGGGGCGGCCCGCCGTTCCAAGCGTCATTTTCGCGCGGGATTCGTCCGGTTCGGTGACGCTTTGATCAGCGAGGCCGCGGACTGGTGCGGGCGGCTTGATCAGCGCGGCCGCGGACCTGGTGCGGGTGGCCTGATCAGCGCGCGCCACCGGCCGCGGCAGGTTGACCTCGGCCGCACATCACAGCGGGCGACCCGGCCGTGGCTCACGGGATCAAGCGGACGCTGATGACACGATGGGCATCCAGCCACCGCAGCGAGGAGGACGCATGCCGGACAGACCGCCGCCCATCCTGGACGCGGCGCTGTCGGACAAGCTGCGCCGCCAGCTCGACGCGTGGCGCCGTCAGTTGATCGCGGTGGACCGCCGGCAACGCCAGCTGTACTTCAAGCACACCCGGACCGCTTCCCTGGAGCTGATCGGCCCGGCGCCGGCCGACCTGGCGATCCTGTTGTCCCGACCGACCCGACTGTGCACGCTGGTCCCGGGGCCCGCGGCGAAGGAGCAGAACCTGGCCGTCGACGGACCCGCCGCGCCGGATGCGGACACCGCGGCCGACCGGTACGGCCGACCGGTCGAGGGCGGCATCCAGGTCGCCGACAAGCACCCGGCCGAGCTGGAAAACTCGCTGCGTCGGCTGGACGTCATCGCCCGCCAGCTCTACGCGGACCGCGGCCTGTGGACCCTGTACGCCGGGCTGGTGATGCTGCAGTGGGTCGACCCGGACGACAACGCGACTGTCGTCAGCCCGGTTCTGCTGGTGCCGGTCGAGCTGACCCGGGAGGCCCGGGACCGGCCCTATCGGGTGCACCGCAACCAGGAGGACCCGGTGCTCAACCCGACGCTGCGGCTGAAGATGAGCGAGCTGGGCGTCCAGCTGCCCGACATCGACGCCGACGATCCTGATCTGCCCGGCCTGCGCGACATCATCACCCGGGCCATCGACGGCCGCGCCGGCTGGGCGGTGCTCGAACGGTCGGTGTTGACCACCTTCAGCTTCCAGAAGGAGGCGATGTACCGGGATCTCACCGACAACGCCGAGACCATCCTGACCAATGCGCACGTGCAGTTGCTGGCCCTCGGCCCGGACGCGCCGGTCTCGCAGCAGCTGGCGTTCGACCCGCCCGACCTTTCGACCCTGGACGAGCGCTACCCCGCCGAGGAGCTGGCCAGCATCCTGGACGCGGACAGCAGCCAGCGGTCCTGCATCGTCTCCGCCCGGGACGGCCACAGTTTCGTGATGGACGGCCCGCCCGGCACCGGGAAGAGCCAGACCATCGCCAACATCATCGTCGAGCTGATGGCCGCCGGGAAGACCGTGCTGTTCGTCAGCGAGAAGGCCGCCGCACTGGACGTGGTCCGGGACCGGTTGTCGCAGGCCGATCTCGGGTCGTTCCTGTTCGAGCTGCATTCGCACGCGGCGACCCGCAGGAACGTCGTCGACGACCTGCACCGGACCCTGCAGCAGCAGGTGTTGACCAAGGCGCTGTTCTCCGACGGTGACCGCCGGCTGCTGGTCGCCATGCGCGAGCAGTTGACCCGGCACGCGGCCGCGATGAACGAGGTGCGAGAGCCGCTCGGCCGCTCCGTCTTCGGTGTGCTGGGCGAACTCGGTGCGCTCCCGACCGTCACCGGATCCCTGCCCACGTCGGACTTCTGGGCCCGACTGGACGACGCGACGCTGCGCCGGATCGCGGATCACGCGCAGACGCTGGCGAGGAACTGGCGGCCCGCGCAGCTCGGGGAGGACTTCGGCTGGCGTGATCTGGCCGACCCGAATCACACCGAACACTCCATCCGGCAACTGATCTCGGACGTCACGCAGGCCGCGGGGTCGGCCGACGGGGCGGTGCTGATCGGCTCCGCCGTCGACGACGACACCGGCCTGTCGCTGCCGACCGGCCTGGCCGGGCTGGACCGCCGGGTGCGGCTGCTGCAACTGGCCGAGCGGCGCCCGCCGGTCGTCGACGAGTGGCTTTTCCGGGCGGACCTGCGGGCCGTGTTCGACCTGGTCGTCGCCAGGAAGTCGGTGGGCGGCCGGCTGATCGCCGCGCGCGACGAGCTGGCCGGCGTCGTCGGCCCGCGGTGGGCCGAACTTGACGACAGCGGTCTGGATGCGGTGGCCGGGCTGCGCGGCCTCACCTGGGCGCCCGCGGACAGCACCGATACCGTGGCCGCGCACGGCCTGCTGGACTTCCTGGACGGCGCGCCGGCCCGGCTGGGCGAAATCGTCGAGGACGCCGCGGCCCTTGGGCGCCTGCTGGGCCTGCCCGACCGCGGACTGACCCTGGGCCGGACCCGGGCCTACGCCGATCTGGCCCTGCTCGCGGAGCAGCCGGCCAAGCCCCTGCCCGGCTGGCTCAACCCCGCCGCGCAGGCGGCCGTCGGCGAATCGGTGGCCGTGCTCGGGTCGCTCACCGACCTGGTCCGCCGGCACGAGCAGAACATCCGGGAGGTGTTCACCGACCAGGCGCTGAGCCTGGACCTGGCCGCACTGACGACCAGGTTCACCCGGGAACACCGTGGCTGGGGGCGCTTCTCGGGTCAGGCCCGCGCCGACCGCCGCGCCCTCAAGGCCGTCGCGGTGCGCGGCAAGGTCGACCGCCGGCTGATCGAGCGGCTGCCCGACGCCGCGGCCTGGCAGGCGGCCACCCGGGACCTGATCGCCAGGGAGCAGCAGTTCGCCGGACCGCTGGGCCCGACCTACCGGCGCCTGGACACCGACTTCGGCCGGATCGGCCGGGCACTCGACACCGCGCGCCGCGCCGTGGATCTCGCCGGTGCCGCGGTCGACCCGGCGGCGTTGGCCCGGCAACTGGCCGACGGCGGCGCCCCGGACCCGGGCCTGACGCTGATCGCCCGCCGGCTCGCCGAGCACGTCGCGGGCTGGATCCGGGTCACCACCGGGCAACTGGACCAGCCGGCCGTCCGCCAGATCGAACACCTGTCACTGGAGGACGCGGCACGCTGGTGCGCCGCCCGGTCGGCCGACCTGCGCGAACCGCTGGCGGTGGCCGGCCGGGTCGCCGAGCTCGGTGGACGCGCACTGACGATCGCCCAGACCAGGTCGGCGCTGGCGGCCGCGCGCCGCCGCGCCGAGTGCGAGCAGCTGCTGACGAGCAGCCGCGCCGAGGACGCGAAGGTGCTCGGCCCGGCCTATGCCGGTGCCGACACCGACTGGGCGGCGCTGGACGCGGCCCTCGAATGGGCCGGCCAGGTCCGGGAGGTCACCGGTGGTCCGGTGAGTCCGGCGACCGCGGACCGCCTGTCGTCGCTCACCCTGGAATCGGGGCTGCTGATCGCGGCGATCGAGGATTGGCGGCGCAGCCGCGACCGGGTGCTCGCCGCCTTCACCGACGAGCGGGCCCGCGGCCTGGCCGTCGATCTGGACCTCGACCTGCGGCAGTCGGGGCCGGCCCTGCGGGAGATGGCCGACACCGCCTACCGGGACATCTCCGAATGGTGCGCCTTCTCCCGGGAACGGGCCGCGCTCGCGGCACTCCACCTCGGCGATGCGGTGGCCGCGACCGCCACCGCGCGGATGCCGGCGGAGGAGGTCGCCGGCGCGATCGAAGCCGGCGCGCTGCGGGCCTGGCTGGACACCACGATCGAACGCGACGAACGCCTACGGCGCTACCAGGCGGCCGAACGGGACGCGCTGGCCGCCCAGTACCGCGAACTCGACCGGCGGATCGTCCACGAAGCCCACACGCTGGTCGCCGCGACGTGCGGGCAGCGGCGGCCGAAGTCGCTGACCGGCCGGCCCGCGCAGGTGATCATCCGGGAGGCGAACAAGAAGACCCGGCACAAGCCGATCCGGCAGCTGCTGGACGAGGTCGGATCCCTGGTCACCGAGCTCAAGCCCTGCTTCATGATGAGCCCGCTGACCGTGTCGATGTTCCTGTCACCCGAGATGCGGTTCGACGCGGTCATCTTCGACGAGGCCTCGCAGGTGGTGCCGGCGGACGCGGTCAACTGCATCTACCGGGGCGGCCAGCTCGTCGTCGCCGGAGATCAGAAGCAGCTGCCGCCCACCGACTTCTTCGCCAGGGCGGAGGACGCGGACCACGACGACGCCGCGGACGATCCGGCGCTGGACACCTTCCAGTCCGTGCTCGACCTGTGCAAGGCCGCCGGCGGGCTCGGTTCGCTCCCACTGACCTGGCACTACCGCAGCCGGCACGAGGACCTGATCACCTACTCGAACTACCGGTTCTACGACGGCGGGCTGCGCACGTTTCCCAGCGCCTCGTTCGAGAGCGCCGACCTGGGGGTCGAGCACTTCCTGGTGGACGGGCGGTACCGGCGCTCGGGGGCCCGGGACAATCCGGTCGAGGCGCGCAAGGTGGCCGAACTCGTCGCCCACCACGTCCACACCCGGTCCGGTCTCTCGCTCGGCGTCGTCACCTTCTCCACCGCACAGGAGGACGCGGTCCGGGGTGCGATCGAGGCGTCCGGCCAACCGGAGGTCGTGGAACTGCTCGAAGATCGGGACCGCCTCGGCGGGTTCTTCGTCAAGAGCCTGGAGAACGTGCAGGGCGACGAACGCGACGTCATCATCTTCAGTGTCGGCTACGGACCGGACGAGCACGGCAAGTTCACCATGAACTTCGGCCCGCTCAACCGGGAGGGTGGTTGGCGCCGGCTGAATGTCGCGATCACTCGGGCCCGGCGCCGGGTGGAGATCGTCAGCTCGTTCAGACCCGCGCAGATCACCGGGGTGAATTCGGCCGGCCCGCTGCACCTGCGCGGGTACCTGGACTTCGCCGACCGCGGAGCGGCCGCCCTCGCCCACGACGCCCCGGCGAGCGGCGGCGACGCGGAAAGTGTTTTCGAGGAGCAGGTGGCGCAGGTGATCCGGTCCTGGGGATACCTCGTGCACACCCAGGTGGGGGCGGCCGGATACCGCATCGATCTCGCGGTGCTCCACCCGGACCGGCCCGGCGAGCACCTGCTGGGTGTCGAATGCGACGGCGCCGCCTACCATTCTGCGCGCACCGCGCGGGACCGGGACCGGCTGCGCGAGCAGGTGCTGCTCGGCCTCGGCTGGCGGATCCACCGGATCTGGGGCATCAGCTGGTGGCGGGACCGGGCCACCCAGCATGCGCGGTTGCGGGCGGCCATCGACGCGGCCGTCGAGGCCACCGCCGGTGCCGCCGACCGCGCCGACCCGGCGGCCGAGCAGACCCGGCGCGAGGCTGCGCGCGTCGAGATCCGTTTCGACGACATCGATCCGCAGACGGTGCCCGGGTGGGCGGTGCCGTACCTGGTGGCCGGCGAC
>JBIOVW010000409.1:0-5999 GCA_044867945.1 Nakamurella sp.
ACCCTCGACAACGCTGGCCCCCGCGCGCAACCCCTCCTCGCCGGCCGCCGCCGCGATCGCGAACAACACCACCGGGGTGATCAGTCCATCGTTCAGGCCGCTTTCCACGTTGAGCACCCGTCGAATCCGCACCGGCACCACCGGGTTCAACACCGTCGCCGCGCCCAATCCGGCGTCGGTCGGCGCCAATGCTGCCGCCAGCAGCAACGCGAACATCACCGGGATGGCCGGGAACATCACCCTGGCCGCGAGGAAACCGATCAGCACGGTCAGCGGCAACCCCACAAACAGCAACCGGACGACCAGGCCGCGATCGGCTTCCATCTGCCGCGGCCGCACCTGCGCCGCGTCATGAAAGAGGATCAACGCCAGGGTCACCTCGGCAACCACCTTGATCCCCTCGGCCGCCTCCGCGCTCGTCGTCGGGGTCGCCGCCGAGATCACCGCGCCGGCCACCACGAACGCGATCGGCGCGGTCACATAGACCCGGCCCAACCAACCCGCGGAAATGCTGAATGCCAGGACAAGGGTCGCGAAGACCACGGCAATGGCGGTCACCTGTTTGCCACACCCCGCATCCACCCACCGCCGATTCGATGACTCGGTTGAGCCGCTGGACCAAGCCGATCAGGACGATGGTGCTGAACGTCTTGGTTGACTGATCATCGTCGCTCCTGGACTCGGGTTCGGCCACTTGTCGCCACGCCGGTGACAAACCGGACCCGTCGGATCAACATGCCCGGGCCGTGGGAACACCGCCATGCGTCGTTCTTCCGCATCGTGACCTTGACAACGACACGTGATGGGACCTTGATGGTCAGCGCTCGATGACTCGGACATCGCACCGCAGGCCGGGCGCGAGACTCAACCGGCGGTCGGCCGTGACCAAGGGGCAGATCAGCAGTTCGGCCACGGCGACGTAGCCCGCGTCGTATCCCGAGAGGTTGGCGTGCAGCTGCCACATCCTGGGCAGCAGCGGAAGGATGTCGACCCGGTCGATGACGGCCGTGGCCAGCGCGTTCAGCGCCTCCCCCGCCCGTTTGCCGGTGATCTTGGCGCCCAGATAGAGCCCACGTATCGCGGAGAATGTCTCGACCGTCAGGTGGTCGGGAGCGGCCCAATGCGCGTCCTTGGCCAGTTCGCCACGACAGGCCCGGCCGAACGGACCGTCGTCGGTCAGTGCCGCAGCCAGAACCGAGGCGTCGATGACGATCACGATGTCTCGCCGTTGATCACCCGCATCAGATGGTCGGTTCGCTCCTCACGCATGCGGCGGATCTCCTCCGCGACGTCTGCTCGGCCGGTCGACGGCTCGGCGCGGCTGCCGTCGGTCCGGTCGGTGAATCGGCTCAGTAACGCGAGGTTGTCCGCCCTATCGGCGTCCCGGGTCACCAGCGCGAGCAGGTACACCTGCAGCGACTGGCCGCGGGAGCGAGCCAGTTCGGCCAGCCGATCACGTACGTCGTCCGGCACGTCTCGGATCTGCAGCGCGACCATGCATGCAGATTACATGCATAGACGTCGTCTGCGTACCCACGAGCGCACTCATCCGACCCTGGCGTGACCAGGTGCCTGCGGTGGTGCGTGACGAGCACCGGCGATGGCGGTCAGCACCTGCAGAAGGTCGATTCGATGACCGTCACCGGTGCCGACAGGTCGATGGCGTGGACGCGCACGCTGACCCCGAGTTCACGATATGGAATGCACACGGGTGGGCGGTCAGTCGACGCCGAGCATGACCTCGGTCGACTTGACCAGCACGGTGGCCTTGGTGCCCTCGGCCAGGCCGAGCTCGACGGCGGCCTCCTTGGTGATGGAGGCGGTCACGATCTGGTCGCCGCCGTCGAGGCGGACCCTGACGGTGGCCATGACCGAGCCGAGGGTGACCTCGGTGACGGTGCCGGACAGCTGGTTACGGGTGGACAGACGCATGGGTTCTCCTGGGTCGGTGTGGCGGCTCCGGATCGCCACTGTAGGGCCGAGGTGCACAACAGGACCCGCGGCGATCGGCATGTCAGGGTGGTGTGGTCTTGGTCACCCCCGCACTGGAGTAGATGGTCACTTCGGTGGCCTTGACCGCGTAGAACACCCGGTCACCGGGCTGGAGTTCGAGGTCGGCGGCTGCGGTTACGGTGACATCGGCGAGCAGCCCACTGGCCCCCGGAACGGCGGCGGTGTGCACCCGGACGATCTCGCCGCGGGGTTCGAGTTCGGTGATGGTGACGGGCAGGTGGTTGCGGGGACTGCCGGACGGCTCGGTCAGATGCACGGCAACGGCATTCGGTTGGAAGACGGCGACCACGTCATCGCCGGGCTCGCAGGCCGGGTCGAACCGGCCGACGATCCTGGTGCCGGCGTCGGTGACCAGGTGGTGCCCGTCGGAGGTTCCCACGATGAGGTTGATGCCGGCGATTCGGGCGGTGAATGCGGACCGGGGCTGGGCCAACACGGTGCGGGTCGGTCCGTCCTCGACGATGCGGCCGCCGTCCAGCACGATGACCCGGTCGGCCAGGGAGAGGGCATCGATCAGGTCGTGGGTGACCAGCAGGGCGGTGCGTCGGGTGTCCCGGAGGACCCGGCGGAGCAGATGCCGTAAGCCGGGGGCGACCGCGACGTCCAGGGCGGCCATCGGTTCGTCGAGCAGCAGCACGGAGGGCTGCGCCGCCAGGGCTCGGGCGATCGCGACGCGTTGGGCCTGCCCGCCGGACAGCTGCGCCGGTTTGCGGCCGGCGAACTCACTCGCGTCCACCGCGGCCAGCCACCGCTCGGCGGCGGCCTGCGCGCCGCGACGCCCCATGCCTTGACTGCGGGGGCCGAACGCGACGTTCGCCACGGCGGTCAGGTGCGGGAACAGCAACGCCTGCTGGGCCAGCAGCACCACCTTCCGGCGATGCGGTGGCACCCAGATTCCGGCGGCGGTGTCGACGAAAACCTGTCCGTCCACGGTGATCCGGCCGGTGTCCGGATGCAACAGCCCGGACAGCAGCGACAGCAGGGTGGACTTGCCGGCGCCGTTGGCGCCGAGCACCGCCACCACCCGACCGGGATCGACGGTCAGCCGAAGGTCGGTCCCGCGTTCGGCGATGGTCGCGGTCAGGTCGACCGCCCCCACCGGGGGCGGTTCCGCCGTGTCACGGCCAGGAACGCCCGCCACGGTCACAGGGCTCCTTCGCTGCTGCGGCCGCGGGTGGCCAGCACGATCAGGATCGCGACGACGACCAGGACCAGGGACAGGGCGACGGCGGCATCGGCGTCGGTTTCCCGTTGCAGGTAGATCTCCAGTGGCAGGGTGCGGGTCACGCCCTGCAGGCTGCCGGCGAAGGTCAGGGTGGCGCCGAACTCGCCCAGCGCCCGGGCGAACGCAAGGACGGCACCGGAGAAAAGGCCTGGCAGCACGAGTGGGATGGTGACCCGGCGCAGCACCGTCGTCGGACTCGCGCCCAGGGTGGCGGCGACGGCCTCGTACCGGCGCCCTGCGGTGCGCAGCGACCCCTCCAGACTGAGCACGAGAAACGGTAGGGCGACGAAGGTCTGGGCGACCACCACCGCGGTGGTGGTGAACGCGATCCGGATCCCGAGCAGCTCCAGGTAGCTGCCGAGCAGGCCCTGCCTGCCGAAGGTGTAGATCAGGGCGATGCCGCCCACCACGGGCGGCAGCACCAGCGGCAGCAGCACCAGCGAGCGCGCCAGCCGCAGACCGGGAAAGTGCGCGCGGGCCAACACCAGCGCCATCGGGGTGCCCAGCAGCAGGCACAGGATGGTGCTGGCGGTGGATGTCTGCAGGCTCAACCACAGCGCGTCGATCGACGACTCGGAGGTGATCAGCGTCCAGAACTGTGACCACTGCACCCGGGCGAGCATCGCGGCCAGGGGCAGCACGATGAGGATGCCGCCGATGGCGGCGGGCGCGAACACCCATGCCGGCAGGCCGGACCCGGTTCCCGCCCGACCCCTCGCGCGACGGGTGGGAACCGGCTGTTCGGTGGTCATGTCGCGGGTGTCGGTCAGGGTGCCGGCTGGAACCCGGCCTCCTTGAGCACCTGCTGACCGTCCGGCCCGGTCACCAGTTCCACGAACGTGGTGGCCAGTTCCGGTTGGGTGGCCGCGGTCAGGGCGGCGATCGGGTACACGTTGACCACCGCGGCGGCCTCCGCGAATGGCACCTCGGTGACCTTGTCCCCGGCATTCTTCGCGTCGGTCACGTACACCAGACCGGCGTCGGCCTGCCCGGTCTGCACCTTGTTCAGCACGTCGGTGACCGACGACTCCTCACTGACCGGGGTGAGGGTAACCCCGGTGTTCGCCTCGACCTGCTTGGTGGCCGACCCGCACGGCACCTGCGGGGCGCAGATCACGACCTGCAGGTCGGTCTTGGCCAGGTCGGCGAAGCCGGTGATGCCCTTCGGGTTTCCGGGCTGGGTGACGATCGTCAGGATGTTGCTGGCGAAGTTCACCGGTTCGCCTTCCAGCACCTCGGCGGTGACCGCCTTGTTCATGTTGTTCTCGTCGGCCGAGGCGAAAACATCCGCCGGTGCGCCGGCGGTGATCTGCGTGACCAGATCCGAGGACCCGGCGAAGTTGAACGTCACCGTGCTGCCCGGGTTCTGCTGCTGGAAGATCTCGCCGATCTCGGTGAACGTGGCCCGCAGCGACGCGGCCGCGAACACCGTCAGCGCGCCGGGCGCCACGGGCGCCGCCGAGGCCTCCGACCCGGCCGGTCCCGACGCCTCGGACTGCGACGGGGACGCCGAGGGCGAGGAGCCTGCCGTCGTTCCCGAACTGCTGCCGCTCGACCCGCACCCGGCCAGCACGGTCAGGCACACGGCGGCGACTGCCCCGGCGGCCGCGCGCAACGCACGTCGGGATGACGGACGACTCACGAATGACCTCCAGGGGTCTCGACGATCACCGTGGTCGCCTTGACCACGGCCACGGCCAGCCGGCCGGGTTCGAGTTCCAGGTCACGGGCTGCCTCGCTGCTCATCAGGGACACCACGGTGTGCGGGCCGCACTGCAGCTCGACCTGCGCCATCACCCCGTCCATCACGACCCTGGTGACGAGGCCGACGAAACGGTTCCGCGCCGAGCGGCCCACCCCGGACGGGTCCGGCGCCGGGGCGGCAGCGTGCTGCCGGGAGAACTCGGCCAGTGCGACCCCGTCGATCACCTTCCGCCCGACGCCATTCTTCGACGCGGGCAGCGAACCGGCGTCGATCCACCGGCGCACCGTGTCATCGCTGACACCCAGCAGCTCGGCCGCCTCACGAATCAGGAACTGCGACATGGACCCCACCCTAGACCCGCATCCGCGGGTGGATCACCCGGGGTGAGTACGCAGATGTCGATCGTGACAGGGCAAGCGTCGGCGGCGATCACCAACGAAGCTGTGCGTGACGCGAAGGAATGTGGTGCCGGTACCAGGGAGGCAGCAGCCGGCCGGGTGCCAGTCGGTCCAGCCCGGTGGCAGTACCGCAAGTCGACTCCGCATGCGCGGATGGCATGCTGCAGCTGATGCGATCCTGCGGGCCCGTCGCGCACAGGTCGGCGGGCGCGGCCGCGGCTCGCACCGGCGCTACACGGGCGAGGGTTGCCCGGTGAACCGGTATTACGCAACCCAGGGGGTCAGATGCACAACCCAGGTTCAGCGGAGCGGAGTGATACCACCACGCATTGCCTCGCCGGCACCCCCCGGCCGCCACCGCCCGCCAGTTCAACGCTCGTGGGCGCAGCACGCATCGGCGCATCCGGGCCCCCTGACGATGATAGCGGTCCACGCGCGGAAAGGCCGGGATCGCTCGGGCCGGGACGACGCCCACTGTCCGTTACCGCGCCTTGCCGACCCCCGCTCGTCGTTGCCCTCTGCGGCATCCACATCCAGGGCAAGGAACCGTTCTTCGCCGAGGTGCACCTGGGCGGCTTGCCCGCTGCTCATCATCCGGCAAACTGATCCGGGAGTCCGCGCCCACCACCCGGAAACCCCATCGGTCCCCGCGTCGTGG
>JBIOVW010000410.1:0-2201 GCA_044867945.1 Nakamurella sp.
CGTCAGGGCCCTCGGCGTCGATGCTCGCGGCGTCGGTGCTCTCGGACATGGAGATCGGTCAACCTTCCGGGACGGGGTAGATCCTGGTCACCCTAACGCTTGTCCTGTGGATCACCGCCACGGTGGAGCACGGCAGGTATCCACAGGTGGCAATACCGTTGTCCGCGACCCGCGCCACCGGATTCTCCCGTCCTCCCCGGCTGCTCCCCTAGATGAACGATTCCAAGGGGTCAGTGGTCATAGGCGATCAGGGATCGCTTGATCGGCTGGCCGGTACGGTCGTTGTGCCAGATCGCGGCGGTCAGGGCAAGGACGCGTTGCACGACACGAACCCACACCCCTGCGGGGGTGTGCCCACCGTGCTGTTCGAGGTCGAGTTGACCCTTGAACGTGTCGTTCACCGACTCGATGACCTGCCGCAATGGCTTGAAGAACCGGGTCCCGGGCCGGGGTTTCTCACCCTTGCGGGCGGGCCGCAGCAGGTCCAGGTCGGCGGCGGCGAGTTCGGCTTCGAACTCGCGTCCGTAGTAATTCTTGTCGGTGATCACGACCTGCCCGGTCCGCCAGGCGGGCAGCTCGGGGTCGGCTTCGAAGATCCCCAGCAGGGTCTGGCGCTCGTCGGCCTTCGCCCCGGCCAGGGCGAACCCGACCGGGAGACCGTGCAGGGTGCACAGCAGGTGCAGCCGCAGCCCCCAGAAGAACCGGGAGTGGCTGGCGCAGTAGCCGTACTCGGCCCACCCGGCCAGGTCCGAACGCTTGACCGTCTCGCGGGAACGGGCGCACTCGACCGGGGTCGAGTCGGCCACCCACACGTCGTCGGTCCACAGGGTGGTGTCGCGGGCCAGGACCCCGACCAACCAGCCGATCGTCGGGCCCAACCGGCGCAGCCGCTTGTTGTAGCCGGGCTGCTTGGGCAGATACGGGAACAGTTCTCGCAGGTGGGAGCGGACATGGCGCAACCAACGGGCCTCGCTGGTGTGCCCAAGCAGGGCCTGCATCACCGCCAGGGTGATCAGCTCGGCGTCGGTGATCTTCGGCGCGATCCCGACCTTCGGGCGCCACGGCACCCGTTCGGGGCAGGCCTTCAACAGATCATCGGTTCGCACGTAGAGTGCCGTCGCGAGGGTGTCCAAGTCAGCGTCCACGAGAGCCTCCTGCTCTTCGCCTGGGTTAGCAGCGCTGATCTTGGGCACCCTCCACCACGTTCAGCGGGCACCACGCCGTACCGGCACCCCTTGGAATTGGTCATCTAGCGGCGGTCAACCCGGGCCGTCAGACCGGCAGGCGCCGGAACACCGGGCGCGGTAGGTGGCGCAGCACGCTCATCACGCCGCGCAGCGGGGCGGGGACCCACACCTGCTCGCGGCGATGGCGTACGGCGTCGACCGCCGCCGCAGCCACGGCCTCGGGCGTCGTCGACAGCGGCGCGGGCTTCATGCCCTCGGTCATCCGGGTGTGCACGAAGCCCGGCCGGACCACCGTCACGCCGACATCGTGGGGGCGCAGCGCCTCGGTCAGCCCCGTGTAAAAGGCGTCGAGGCCGGCCTTGGTGGAGCCGTAGACGAAGTTCGAGCGCCGCGGCCGCTCACCGGCCACCGACGACAGGGCGATGATCGCGCCGTGGCTCTGCTCGCGCAGCCGGTCGGCCAGCGCCACGCCCACCGACACCGCCGCGGTGTAGTTCACGGTCGCGAGCTCCACCGCGGCGTCGACGTCCGTCCACGCCTTCTCGGCGTCGCCGAGTAGCCCGAAGGCGACCACCGAGACGTCGAGGTCGCCGCCGGCGAACGCCTTGCGGATCACGTCGGCGTGGGTGTCGACGGCGCGGGCGTCGAAGTCGAGCGTCTCGACCGCGCAGCCGAGCTTCTCCACGCGCGCCTTCGCGGCGTCGAGGCGCTCCGACGGCCGGGCGGCGAGGACCACGCGCATCGGGCGGTCCGTCGCGAACGCCTCCACGATCGCGAGCCCGATCTCTGAGGTGCCCCCGAGCAGCAGGATGCTCTGGGGGTTGCCCACGGCGTCGATCACGACCCCTCCTCGCTGGCGCTCGTCGGCGCCGTGCTCGTCGATGCTGTATTGATGGCGACCGGCCCGGTCACTATCCGGTCAGCTCCAGCCGTCGTGCCATGTCGGAGACGAAGACGCCGTCGGGGTCGGCTGCGTCGCGGATCTTGCGCCACTCCTCGAACCGGGGGTACCCC
>JBIOVW010000411.1:0-5828 GCA_044867945.1 Nakamurella sp.
CCCCCCCCCCCCCCCCCCCCCCCCCCCCCACGGCACGTTCGTGTCCGCACTCGGGTCGAGCTGGCGGTGACGGCTTCGGCCCGCACCGGCAAGACTCATGCCCCAGTCGAGTCGGGGCCCGCCGGTCGACGAAGGACGGTCACCGCCCAGTCCGCGTCGTCCGTCCAAGGGTCCAGATGCCATGTCGCGAACCGGTGTTCGACGGCCAATCCCCCTGCCACCGCATCTGCGCCCAGCGCATCGACCGAGTAGTCCCGATCGGTGTGGAAGCCGGCGACCAGCCGCCCACCCGGCACCAGCAGGCCACCGAGGACCCGCAGCACGTCACGTTCGGTTCCAGGCGCCAGGTACACCATGACGTTCCCGGGCAACGCGATGATGTCGAACCGGGTCGGCGCGCCCGCCGCGGCCAGCGCCGCGGGCGCCAGCAACAGGTCGGATACCAGGAACGACGGGCCGGGGTACCGCTGCCGGGCAATGTCGATCAACCCGGGGTCCCGGTCGACGCCGATCACGCGGTGTCCCATCCGGTGCAGGGCGGCGGTGATCCGCCCGGTGCCACAGCCGCCGTCCAGGATCGTCGATTCCCGGGCCGCCATCACATCGACGAAGCGGGCCTCGCCCTCAAGGTCGACACCCTCGGCGTACTGGCGGTCGAACCGGTCGACGTACCAGTCCCACTTGTCGCCGACCACGGTCAGCTCCCAGCGGGTCGGCGGTGCCGTTCGTGGGTCCGTCATCAGCGCATGATGGCACGGCCGGGCTGGCACAGTGTGCGGCGTGTCGCCCGCTCCCGTCCTGGTGGACCTGCCCGTCACCGGCCCCTTCGCGGCCGGTGAACTGCTCGCCTTCCTGAACCGGCGGGCGGTGCCGGGCGTCGAGAACGTCCGCGGACTCGAGTACCTGCGCACGCTGCGAATAGGTTCCGGTGCGGACACCGCGGTCGGCACCATCTCCCTCCGGCTGCCCGGGCCGGGTGACCCCCCGACCGTAGGGGCGAGGCTGGGGTTCCCGCCGGCGCTGATCGATGAGGCCACCCGTCGGTGCCGGCACCTGCTCGACCTGGAGACCGACGGCGCCGCCGTCGACCGGGCGCTGGGCGCCGACCCGGCCCTGGCCCGCTCGGTCGCGGATCGCCCGGGGCTCCGGGTTCCCGGCACGTCCGATCCGCAGGAGACACTGATCAAGGCGATGCTCGGGCAGCAGGTGTCGGTGGCCGGCGCCCGGACCGCGGCGACCCGGTTGGTGGCCATGGCCGACGACCGGCTGGCCGAGCCCGTCGACGGCCTGACCCACCTGTTCCCCGCGCCGTCGCGGATCGCGTCGTTGGGACCGGCGGCCTTTGCCGGTCCGCGCGGTCGAGCGCGGGCGATCGTGACCGCCGCGGCCGCCCTCGCCGACGGCAGCCTGACGTTGGATCCGGCGAACCCGGTGGTCCGCGACCGGCTGCTCGACCTGCCCGGCATCGGCCCGTGGACGGCCAACTACCTGGCGATGCGGGTGTTGGGCGACCACGACGTGCTGCTGGTCGAGGACCTGGCCGTCCGCCGGGGCGCCGCCGCCCTCGGTCTGCCGGGCGAACCCAAGGATCTCGCCGAATGCGGATTGGCCTGGCGACCCTACAGGTCGTACGCCGGCATGCACCTGTGGGCGGCGTCGGGCTGACCATCGCGGCGCTTGGGGCCGCGTCCGGTGACGGCATGTGCCGGCACAGCGTCGCAAGGCTGATCATCGCGGCGCCGATCCGGACAAACCGGGCGCTGAATCGCCGAGATGATCAGCGTGGCGCCGGCTGATTCCTCCGTCGTTGCGCCGCGGACCCGCGAGCAAAGGGACCGTGGGCGTGGCTGATTCCCTCTTCGGGCTCTGCGTTGTCCCCGTGGCGCGCGTCGGCTCTCAGGTCGGACTCTGCACGCCGCGGGCGCACCTCACGACGTTCGGGAGCACTTTGCGCGACGCTGGCGTGCAGTGAGGTGCGCCCATATGTAGCGAAGTGCACCCGCGTGTCGTGAAGTGCCCTCGGCGTGCCCGGCGCCCAGCTTCGCTTTGTCAACTCCCCGTTCTGACGCAGGGTTTGCCCGGTTCGGCGGGGTTTTGATCAGCAAACGTGCAGCGCCCGACGTGGACCGGCGCATCGCCTGCGGGTGACCATCCCGCAGTCACGGTCGCGGACTTTCGCACCGGGCCAGACGCTAGACTCCGGACCGTGACGACCACCCCGGGCGGCAACCAGTCGGACAACGAGGACCCGGCCGAAGAACACCATCGGTCCCCCGGCGAGGAACTGGAGTGGATCGGCGCCGAGGTGGAGGCCCGGCCGAAGGTTCAGTTCTGGATCTGGATCGGGATCGCCGCGGTGCTCGTCGTCGTCCTGATCTTCATCATCGTCACCGCGCTGTAGCCGGCTCAGGCCGGCATGACGGCCAGCGCCTCCAGATAGCGCTGAAGCACCAGTTCGGCCAGTGCCACCCCCAGTGGCGCGGCGACCTCGGCGCCGATCTCGATCGCCTCCCGGGTGACCTGGTCCAGCAACAGGCCCGGCGCCAGGAACAGGGGAACCACCCCGACTCGTCGCCCCTCGCGCGTCGCGCGGGCCAGCACCTCGGAGGCCGTCGGGCCACCGACAGTGCCGAAGCCGGCCCATACGGGCCCGACCCGACGCTCCGCCCACCGCCGGGCGAGGTCGTGCACCGCCTCGTTGGCCGAGGGCCGACTGGAGCCGACGGCGTACAGCAGGATCGCCTCGTGCGCGGAGATGTGCGTGCGTGCGGCCGAGTCCTCAAGCGCGAGCAGCACCTCCTCGCCCATGCCGAGAATCCCGGCCAGCCGCAAGGCGACCCCGGTCTCCTGCTGGGCGTTGCCGACGGCGGTGGGCACGTCGACGGTCGCGTGGTAGGCCTCGGTGAACAGCAACGGCACCACGATGGCCTCGTCGAACCCGGACTCGGCACGCGCCGTCATGATGGCGGTGACGAGGTCCGGTTCGCTCAGATCCAGGAACGATCCGATGGCCTGCAGGCCGGGTCGGAAGGCCTCGACCGCGCGCATCACTTCGCCGATCGTTTCGGCCGCCCGGCGATCGCGGCTCCCGTGCGCGAGGCCGATCAGCGGCGGTGAGTTGCGGGCGACCACCGATTCAGGCTAAGACGCCGAGGTGAACACGGCGACCCGGGCTCGGCTTACCGGTTGCCGGTCAGGCCCCGTGCGTCCAGGACGGCCCGCTCCAGCGGCCGGAACAGGATGAGTTCCACCCCGACACCGACCACGAAGATCAGGATCAGGCCGGCGTACAGCAGCGGGGCGTCGGACAGGTCGCGCCCCTGGTTCATCAGCTGGCCCAGGCCGAATCCCAGCTTGGACGAGGTGACGATCAGTTCCGCGGCCATCAGCGAGCGCCAGGAGAAGGCCCAGCCCTGCCGCAGGCCGGCGAGAAACCCCGGGAGCGCGGCGGGAATGAGCACGTGCCGCGCCTGTCCCCACCAACCGAGCCCCAGCACCTTGCCGACCCGCGTGTACAGCGGCGGCACCTGGTCGATGCCGGCGGCCAGGCCGTTGGCGATCGAGGGCACCGCGCCCAGCAGGACGACCATGTAGATCATCGCCGGGCTGATCTGGAACCACAGGATGGCCAGCGGCACCCAGGCCACCGACGGCATGGACTGCAGTCCGGTCAGCAGCGGGCCGACGGACGCCCGGATCCACGTGAACCGGGCCACCGCCAGCCCGATCGGCACGGCGATGACGATGGCCATGGCGAAGCCGAACAGTCCGCGGGACAGGCTGGTCCAGATGGTCTCCCCGGCCTGGCCGCCCTCCAGCAGCCGCAGCAACTCGTCGCCGACCGCGGCCGGCGACGGCAGCATCACCTGCGGCTTGACGCCCAGCAGGTAGACGATCTGCCAGATGACCAGGACGAGCAGCAGGGCCAGGAACGGGGGCACGAACGACGTGCCCAGCCGGCGCCACCACGGTTCGCGATGCCGCTCCGGCTCCTCCAGAGCGTCCAGGCCGGCGCCGACCGCCGCGGTGTCCTCGCGCTCGACCTCCTCGTTGGCGATGACCGAATCGTCAAGCGCGGGCATTGCCGGCGTCCTTCCCGACCTGCCGGGCCGGGCTCGGCGCGAGGGTGGTGCCGTGCGCGTGGCTGGCGATCTCCTCGCGCAGGCGCACGGTGATCTCGGCGGCCAGGGTGCCGACCGCGGGGTGCTCGATGGTGCGCGGGCCGCGGATGTCGACGCGCCATTGGCCCACCACCCGGCCGGGCCGGGACGACAGCAGCACCACCCGCTGACCCAGCCGCACCGCCTCGCGCACGTTGTGAGTGACGAACACGATGCTGTTGCCGGTCGCCTTCCACACCCGGGTCAACTCGTCGTGCATGACGTCCCGGGTGATGGCGTCGAGGGCGGCGAACGGCTCGTCCATCAGCAGCACCTCGCTGTTCTGGCCGAGGGCCCGGGCGAGCGCGACGCGCTGCCGCTGCCCGCCGGACAGCTCGTGCACCCGGCGGTCGGAGTGCCCGGACAGTCGGACCAGGTCGAGCAGTTCCTCGACCCGGGCGGTGCGCTGCTTGCGCGGCACGCCCGCGTACTTCAGCGCCAGCGCGATGTTCTGCCCGGCGGTCAGCCAGGGGAACAGGGCAGATTCCTGGAACATCAGCGCGGGCCGCCCGGCACTGGTGACGGTGCCAGAGGTGGGCTTGTCCAGGTGGCTGATCAGGTTCAGCAACGTGGACTTCCCGCACCCCGAGGCACCCAGCAGACAGACGAATTCGCCGCGAGCCACCGACAGGCTGACGTCGTCCAGCGCCTTGACCGGTCCGCGCCGTCCGGCGAACACCTTGCTGACACCATCGATCCGGACCGCGGCGGTCGCCTGCTGCCCCTGCTCGGGCAGCAGCGGGACCACCCGGGGATCATCCTCGTGGAAGGTGATCTCCGAATCGTCGATCAGCGTTGCCATATCGACCCCCTCAATCCGTGCCGAGTCCGGCCGCGCTGACCGGTGGTTGTCCTTGTGCCGCGAGCACGGTGTTCAATGCGGCGAGGTCGTAGATGCCGGTCAGATCCGGCAGATCGGAGAGCATGCCGACCTCGTGGGCGTGCGCGGCGATGGTGTTCAGCGAGCCCGGCAGTGGATCCCAGGTGGGTGCAATGGATTCGAATGCCGAGCGGATCGTGGCGTCCGGTAGCGGCTTGCCGCCGAGCTCGGCCAGGGCGGCGTTGAGCTCGTCCCGCGACCCGCCCGGATCGGCCCTGATCGCCTCGATCTCGGCGACCTCGCCGGAGATCAGCGCCTGCACGGTCTGCGGGTGATCGACCAGGTACTGCCGGGCGACGATCAACACCGTGGTCTGGAACTGCTGATCCGGCCACAGGATCCGCTCGTCGAGCAGCACCTTCGCGCCGGCCTCCTGCACCAGCCGGGACGCCCACGGCTCGGGCAGCCACGCGCCGGCGAGCAGACCCGACCGGAACATGGTCAGCGTCTGCGCGTTGCGCTGGTTGATGATGTCCACGTCGTCGCCGCCCGTGGTCATCGTGCGCAACCCGTTGTCCAGCAACCATTTCCGCAGCGTGACGTCCTGGGTACCACCGAATTGGGGGGTGGCCAGGGTGCGGCCCTTCAGGTCCTGCGGTCCGTTGACGTCCTGCGCGACGACCAGGCTCGCGCCGTTGTTGGTGGCCCCGGCGACGATCCGCAGCGCGTCCCCGTTCGACTTGACGAACGCGTTGATCGCCGGGTTCGGCCCGATGAAGGTGGCGTCGATCGCGCCGGAGAGCAGCGACTCGATCGCTGCTGGACCGGCGTTGAACGTGGAGGTCTCG
>JBIOVW010000412.1:0-4637 GCA_044867945.1 Nakamurella sp.
ATCATCCTCACCGCCGGCATCGACCTGTCGGTCGGCGCGATCTCCATCCTGTCCATGCTGGTCATGGCCAACCTGGCCGCCAACAACGGCGTACCGGGAATCGTGGCGTTGCTGATCGGTGTTCTCGTCGGCACGTTGTGCGGCTTCCTCAACGGCTTGCTGGTGACCCGACTGAACCTGCCACCGTTCATCGTCACGCTCGGCACGCTGAGCATCTTCACCGCCACGGCGCTGCTGTACTCCAACGGACAGAGCGTGGCCGCCACCGACATGCCGCCCCTGCTGAACTGGATGGGCGAGCTGATCACCCTCGGCGGGTTCCGGATCACCATCGGCGTCGTCGCGGTCGTGGTGATGGCCATCGTCATGTCCTTCGTGCTGAGCCAGACCGGGTGGGGCCGACATGTCTACGCGGTCGGTGACGACATTGAGGGCGCCCGACTGGCCGGCATCCGCGTCAACCGGGTGCTGCTCACCGTGTACGTGGTGGCCGGTCTGATCTACGGCCTCACCGCCTGGATCCTGATCGGTCGGGCCGGCACCGCCAGCCCGAACGCGATAGTCGATGCCAACCTGGAGAGCATCACCGCGGTCGTCATCGGCGGCACCAGCCTCTTCGGCGGCCGCGGCGCCATCACCGGCACCATGCTCGGCGCCCTGATCGTCGTCGTGTTCCGCAGTGGTCTGTCCCTCGCCGGCGTCGACGATCAGTGGCGCGTGATGGCCATCGGTGTGTTGATCATCGTGGCCGTGTCCATCGACCAGTGGATCCGAAAGGTCAAGGCATAACAATGACTTCGCCCACAGTGAACCCGCAAGGAACCGCTGAAGACGCGACCCGCAAGCCCGTGCTGTCGGCCCGCGGCCTGATCAAGACATTCGGCCGGGTCGTCGGCCTGGACGGCGTCGACCTGGACCTGTACCCGGGCGAGGTGCTCGCGATCATCGGCGACAACGGCGCCGGAAAGTCCACGCTCATCAAGGCGTTGACCGGTGCGCTGACTCCGGACTCCGGTGAGGTGTACCTCGACGGACAAGAGGTGCATTTCAAGTCCCCGATGGACGCGCGCAGCGCCGGCATCGAAACCGTGTACCAGTCACTGGCCGTCGCGCCGGCGCTGGACATCGCCAGCAACCTGTTCCTCGGCCGCGAGATGCGCCGCCCCGGCCCGTTGGGCAGCGTGCTCCGGATGCTGGACAAGAAGGCCATGAAGGAGTCCGCCACCAAGTCGATGGCCGAACTCGGCGTGGGCACCATCCAGAACATGGGGCAGGCGGTGGAAACCCTGTCCGGCGGCCAGCGGCAGGCCGTCGCGGTCGCCCGGGCGGCGGCGTTCGCCACCAAGTTCGTGGTCCTGGACGAGCCCACCGCCGCCCTCGGTGTCAAGGAGACCGGCCAGGTGCTGAACCTGATCCGCAAGATCAAGGCCAAGGGTCTGCCAGTCATCCTGATCAGCCACAACATGCCGAACGTCTTCGAGGTCGCGGACCGCATCCACATCGCGCGGCTCGGCGGCTGCGCCGGTGTGATCACCCCGCAGTCGCACACCCCGACCGAGGCGGTCGCGATCATGACCGGTGCCGCGACCCTGAAGGAGGGCTGAACCCACCGAGGAATACCGCCAGCTGGGTCGTTCGCCGTGGGCACGATGACCTTCGGCGGGACAGGCGATTTCGCCGTGCTCGGCAACACCGGCGTCCAGGACGCCCGCCGGCAGCTCGATCTCGCCTTCGACGCCGGAGTCCATCTGGTCGACTCCTCCGGCGTCTACTCCGACGGCTGTCCGAGGAAATCCCCGGACAGGCCTTGCCGGGGCCGCCGCGACTCGGCGCTGGTCGCGACCAACGCCCGGCTCGCAATGGGCCCGGATGCAACGACCAGGGCCTGTCCCGGCACCACCTGATTCCACCCTGACTGGGCTGCATCACGCCGTGACCGCGCATCGATCGACATCGAAGGGAAACGCTGATGGGTTCGGTCGCTGCCGACCAACGCCACCAGGCCGACCGGCTCGTCGACACCGCCAACGGTGTTCTTCGTCTCGAGCCCGCCTGGGTGGCCCGGGACTGGCTACCGCCGGGGCGCCGCTTGGGCCTGCCGGCGGACGCGTACGACGTGGGAGAGCGGGGCTTCATCTGCGAAAGGTGGCTGGCGTCCACCACCCACGCCGACAACCGGGTCGGGCCGCCCGACGAAGGGCTCAGCTACATCAGCGACGACGACCGCGGGGTTCGCCTCACCGTCGCCGACGCGGTCGACGGCGCGCCGGAACTGATCATGGGCGCCGACTACGCCGCCACCCACAGCGGCCTCGGACGCCTGCCGAAGATCTACGACTTCAGCGCCCGCATTCCATACCACATCCATCCCCGCCTCCAGCATGCCAAGCGAGTGGGTCGCAACCCCAAGGACGAGGCCTACTACTTCCCGCGCGGCGTCGACCTCGGCCAACACCCCGAAACGTTCTTCGGCGTCAACCCGTGGATCGCCCGTGACAAGTCGTACGAGGTGCTGCTGCCGTTCCTGCAGGACTGGAACTCCGACGCGATCCTGCAGCACTCACGCGGCTACACCAACGTTCCCGGCGAGGGTTTCCACCTGCCGTCAGGGATCCTGCACGCCCCGGGCACCGCGCTCACCATCGAAATCCAGGAGGACTCCGACTGCCTGTCCATTTTCCAAGCGCTGAACGCCGGGAGGATTGTCTCCAAGGAGCTGCTCTTCAAGGACGTCAACCCCGAGGACCGGGAAAAGTACGGAGAACGGTACCTGCTCGAGTGGGTGGACTGGGATGCCAACGGCGACCCGTACTTCTACGAGAACCACCACCTGTCACCGCAGCCCATCGTGGACGAACCCGGAATCCGCCAGGACTGGATCTACTACAACAGCAGCAAGTTCAGCGGCAAACGGCTGATCCTGTCGCCCGGCGCCCGCTTCACCGGTCAGGAGCGCGGCGTCTACAGCCTGCTGGTGTGGGAAGGAACCGGGACCGTCGCCGGCGTCGAAGTGACCGGCCAGACACCCGGCCACGACGAGCTGCTGATCGTCCACGACCGTGCCGTCCAGGCCCACGAATTCGTCAACATCGGGCAGACCGATCTCGAGATCATCAGCTTCTTCGGTCCGGACATCAATCCCGACGTAGCCCGGATCGAACCCATGACCAGCGCTTGACGGGATCGCTCACAACCCGTATCACCCTACCGCGCCAACTGCGACAGAAGAGAGACTCCAATGCCCAAGAAGCGAGCATCACGCGGACTTGCCCTGCTTGCTGCGGTCACCGCGGCAACACTGCTGGTCTCAGCCTGCGGTAGCAATTCCACACCGGAAACATCCAGCAGCGCCGTTTCCAGCAGCGCATCGGCATCCAGCGCCGGCACCGGGTCGACGGCGGGGGGCGATGCCGGCGAGCCGAGCATCAGCGTGCCAAGCGGGGATCGCATCTCGGTCACCCTGATCACGAAGGATCTGATCAATCCGTTCTTCATCGCCATGCAGGAAGGTGCGCAGGCCGCCGCCGACGCGGACAACGTCGAGCTGACCTTGGCCGCCGGCAAGGAGGACGGTGACGAGGAGGGTCAGGTTCAGGCGATCGAGCAGGCCATCGCCCGCGGCGACCAGGGCATCCTGATCACTCCCAGCGGGCCCGCCGTCAACACCGCGATCACCAAGGCCCGCGACGCGGGATTGTTCGTCATCGCCCTGGACACCCCACCGGACCCGGCCGACACCGTCGACATCACCTTTGCCACCGACAACTTCAAGGCCGGCCAGCTGATCGGGCAGTGGACCGCCGCCCAGCTCGGCGGCAGGAAGGCGGTCATCGCGCTGCTCGACCAGTTCAACGACAAGGTCGTCACCGTCGACTACAACCGCGATCAGGGCTTCCTGACCGGCATGGGCATCGACACGAAGGACAAGACCAGGAACGGGGACGAGGACGCCACCGGCTCCTACTCCGGCGGCGAGTACGAGATCGTCTGCAATGAGCCGACCGGCGGTAACGCCGACGGCGGCAAGACCGCGATGGAGACGTGCATTTCCAAGAACCCGGACATCAACGTCGTCTACACCTTGAACGAACCCGCCGCGCAGGGCGCGGACGGCGCGTTGAAGGCGGCCGGGCTGACCGATGTGCTCCTGGTGTCGGTCGACGGCAGCTGCCAGGGCGTGAAGAACGTGAGCGATGGCGTCATCGGCGCAACCTCGCAGCAATATCCCCTGCGGATGGCCAAGCTCGGCGTCGACGCCATCGCCTCGATCGCCCGCGGCGGCGAGACACCCGCCGTGACTCCCGGGCTGGACTTCTTCGACACCGGCGTCGCCCTGGTCACGGACAAGCCGGTCGACGGCGTGGACTCCATCACGTCCCTTGAGGGCGCGGAGATCTGCTGGGGCTGACCCCAAACCAGTGGCCATCCACCGATCGACGCCACTCGCGCTCGGGAACCGGGTCCCGGTTCCCGAGTCGTCGATCCCGCCCGCGATGTTGGATGGTGTACACCGCGCTGCTCGATTGTTCGGGGGGATGTTGTCGATGGAGAGATCGAGTCGTCGCCCAAGTCGTCGCCCACCTGATGACATGAGGGATACGTGACGGGTTGATGGCAGAGCCGATACAGATCCCGCT
>JBIOVW010000413.1:0-2106 GCA_044867945.1 Nakamurella sp.
CCGGCGGTCCTGGCGGCGCAGGCCTATGCGGAGCTGGTGCCGCCGGACCCGGTGGTTCGGCGATCCCCCGGTGAGGACTACACGGACCCGGCGAGGGGCGTGCCGGTGACCTGGGTCGGGCTTTACACATGGTTCTGGGTGGACCGGGGTGATTGGGTGCCGCTGACCCGCACTGTTGAGCTGCGGGGAGTGTCGGCCACGGTGACCGCGACGCCGATGTCGGCGAGCGTCGAGCCGGGCGACGGGAGTGCACCGTCGGTGTGCGACGGTCCCGGACGCGCGTGGACGGCGGCCGACGCCAACCTGGACCCGGCGTCGGTCGGTGGGTGCGGGCACATGTACGAGCGGGTGACGGCGGGCGCTGGGATCAGGGCGACCACCAAGATCAATTACGCGGTCAGCTGGACCAGCAATACCGGCGCCGGTGGTGTTCTGCCGGATTTGGCCGGTTCGTCGACGAGCGCGCCCTTCTTGGTCGAGCAGATTCGGGTGGTGATTGACCGGTGACCACGAGCACATCACTGAACGGTGCGTCCGGCGAGGTCGGGCCTGCGCCTCGGGTGAATGGGTCGGTCGCTCCGGTGGTCCGATCGCCGTTGCCGACGCGGGAACGACGCCCTGGACTGCTGGCCTTGGGTCTGGTCGTCGTCTTGGGTGCGGGCGCCCTGTTCGGCTGGTTGTACAGCACGGCGGGGGAGAAGACACCGGTCGTGGTGGTGACCTCGCAGATCCCGGTTGGGCAGGTGATCGAACGGACGGATCTGTCGACCGTCGACGTGGCCGGGACGGTGACCGCGATCGCCGGCGGGAACCTGGATTCGGTGGTCGGGGAAAGGGCATCGGTGACGCTGCTGCCCGGGACGTTGTTGCAACGCTCGATGGTCACCGATGCCGACCCGCTGCCGGCCGGCCAGGCTCAGGTGGGTGTCGCAGTGCGGTCCGGCCAGATGCCCGCCGACGGTGTTGTCCCTGGGGATCGGGTGACGGTTCTGCGTCTCGCGGCTGCGCAGGCGACCGACGCGACCGAGTCGAAGGTCTTGGTGGAAGACGCTGCGGTGTACGCGGTTCGCGATGATCCGACGCAGGCGGGCACCGCACTGGTCACCCTGCTGGTGAAGACATCCCAGGGGCCGGCCGTGGCGGCCGCCAGCGGCGCCGGGTCGGCCGCGTTGATCAAGGTCGCGACTTCATGATCGTGACCTTGTGCTCGGACAAGGGTTCGCCCGGCGTCACCACTCTCGCCACCGCCCTCGGGCTGGTGTGGCCGGGCGTTCGGATGGTGGTCGAGGCCGACCCGTCGGGAAGTGATCTCGCCTTTCGTCTTCGTCCCGAGGACCGTGAGGGCCCGTCCTTCCTTCCCGCTGATCCGTCGATGGCCTCACTGGCCACCGCCGCCCGCCTCAGCGGCGCGGGCTCGGCGGCCACGGTCGAACTGGGCCGGTTCAGTCAGGCCACCTCGCTGGGTTTGCCGGTGATCGTGGGAATGCCCTCACGCACCCGCTTTCAGGCGCTACGTCACACCTGGCCATCGGTGGCCGCGGTGCTGACCTCGTCGCCGGGAACGGCAGTCGTCGACCTCGGTCGGTTCGAGTCCACCATGCCGACTGCCCCTGTCGCCATGGCGTCGACGACGATGCTGCTGGTCAGCCGCTTCGATGTGGAGAGCTTGGCCCGGCTGCGAGAGAAGGTCGGCGAGTTGGCCGCGGCCCTCGGGCCGGGGCCGGACGGCGGCGTTCGAATAGGCGCGGTGGTGTCCGCCCCGGCCAAGAACCGCAAGGCGGCAGAGGAGCAGACGGCGACGCTGCTGGACCACGTCGGATCACCGGTTCCGCTTCTCGGCTCCGTGGCATGGGATCCGCGGGCCGCGACAGCGCTGTGGGCCGGGACGGTGACCCGGCGGTTGGCCGGCAGCGATCTGAACCGGTCCGCTCGAGACGTGACCGAAGCCATGATCGGGCGATGGCCGCAGTTGGGCGGCCCCGCGACCGGGTCGACCGAGGAGTCGTCAGATCCGGTCGGCGTTACCGCGGAAGTCCTGGCATGACTCCTTCGGCGGCCACGGTCGAACTGGGCCGGTTCAGTCAGGCCACCTCGCTGGGTTTGCCG
>JBIOVW010000414.1:0-2058 GCA_044867945.1 Nakamurella sp.
CGGCGAGCACCGCAGGCCAGTAGGCGGCGGGGAAGCCACGAACGGCGAACCCTCCGTCCCCGGACGGTCGGGCGGCGTAGGCCGGGACCGCCCGCTGCCGGCCGATCATCACGAAGGCGGCCGCCGCGAACGGCAGCACCAGGATCAGCGCCGCCCGCCAGGTCAGCCCGAGCGCGGTCGCCGCGCCGACCGCCAGCGGGGTGACCAGGCCGACGCCGGCCGCGGCGGCGTTCGCCAGCGTCAGCACCGCCGGCCCGAACCGGCCGTGATGCTCCTGCAGCACGGTCGTCGACACGTTCAGCGCCAGCCCGCCGGCCAGCCCGACGACCAGCATCGTCGGCAGCGTGATCGCCAGCTCGATCCCGGACAGCAGCGATCCGGCGCAGAACAGCGCAATGCCCGCCGCCACCAGCAGCACGGCCCGCCGGGCCAGGCCGAACCGGGCCCAGCGCCGGACCAGAGCGACCCCCGCGAAGCCGGACACGATGACGCCGCCGGCCAGCATCAGCGAGTGCAGACCCGCGACCGAGCTGCTGACCCCGAGCTCGTCCCGGAACAGCGGAAGCGACGGCCCGATCCCGTACAGGAACCATGTGTACGTGCACAGGGTGGCGATGGCCGCCGCCGATGTGGCGTCGGGGCGGTCCGGGCCGTCGGTCGGTGCGGTGGGTGCGGTCGGCTCGGTGATGGGTCGTCCTCGGATCGGCGCTGCGTGACTCAGGCGTGGGCGGCCAGCACCCGGCTGGACAGCCGCGGCCAGACCTCCGCCGCCCACGGGCCGAAGGCCGTGTCGCACAACGACACGCAGGCCAGGTCCGCGTCGCGGTCGACCCACAGGAACGACCCGGACTGGCCGAAGTGTCCGAACGTGCCGGGGGAGTTCTCCGGGGCGGTCCAGTGCGGGCTCTTGTGGTCCCGGATCTCGCAGCCAAGCCCCCAGTCGTTGGGCATCTGCTTGCCGAACCCCGGCACCACCCCGGAGAGCCCGGGGAAGGCGACCGTCGAGGCCAGCCGCACCACTTCCGGCATCAGCAGCCGCGGTCGCAGCAGTTCCCAGGCCAGCGTCGCGAGGTTCTCGATCGACCCGCGCGCGCCGTGCGCCGGGGGGCCGACCAGGGAGGTGTCGGTCAGCTCCAGCAGCTCGAGCACCCGCTCCTCGAGATGGTCGTGGAAGCGACGGTCACCGGCCGCCTCCAGGTGGTGCGCGGCCACGTCGATCCCGTGGTTGGAGTAGATCCGCCGGGCGCCCGGCTTGGCCATCACCTTGTCCGAGTCCGGTGACAGGCCGGAGGCGTGCGACAGCAGGTGACGCAGCGTCGATCCGGGCGGTCCGGCAGCGTCGTCCAGGCTCACCACGCCCTCGACGCTCGCGTCCAGCACGGTCAACGCGGTCAGGATCTTGGTCAGCGACGCCCACCGGTGCACCTTGCCGTCGTCGACGACGTCGATCACCCCCTGCGGCCCGACCACCGCGACCGACGCCGACCCGACCGGCCAGTCGGCGATCTCCGCCTTCAGATCCATCGAACCCATCCCTTCCCGGCCCGCACGGCGCATCCTGCCCCGGGCGAGTGTGCCAGCATCGCACCCGTGGCCGACAACGGTGATGGCAAGCGGATGGTCCTGCTGGACGACACGGGCATCGAGCGGGACCCGATGCTCGACATCGCGCTCGGACCGGCCCTGCTGTCCGAGGTCGCGGCCGGCGGCGGCCCCGACCGGCTGCGGGTGTACCGGCCGGGACCGACGCTGGCGTTCAGCGGCCGGGACTGCGCCACACCGGGGATCGCCGCCGCCGCGGCCGCGGCCCGGGAGGCCGGATTCGCTCCCGCCCGCCGCGGGCCGGGCGGCCGGGCGGCCGCCTATCACCGGGGCGCCCTGTGCCTGGACCACGTGTCTGCGGACCCGCACGGGCCCGCCGAGATCAAGGCCAGGTTCACCGGTTTCGGCGCGCTGCTGGTGGACGCGCTGCGGGCGGTGGGTGCCGACGCGCGGCTCGGGCCGGTGCCGGGGGAGTACTGCCCTGGGGATTTCAGCATCAACGACGGGCGCGGGCAC
>JBIOVW010000415.1:0-2116 GCA_044867945.1 Nakamurella sp.
CGCCCGGCGGCCGGCCGGGTGGTCGACCCGGCGGCGGCCGCCCGAGCCCCGTGCCGGCAACGGCCGCGCATGCCCCGGCCCACTCGGCGGTCGTCGAACCGGTCGTCGAGAGCACCGACCCGCACGAGTGGGGTCGCATTGACGAGAACGGCGTGGTCTACGTCCGCACCGCCGCCGGCGAGCGGGCGATCGGCAACTGGCAGGCCGGCGACTCCGAGGCGGGACTGGCCCATTTCGGGCGCAAGTTCGACGATTTCAACACCGAGATCGCGCTGTTGGAAGCTCGGCTGGCCTCCGGAACGGGCGACCCAAAGGCCACCAAGGCGCAGGCGGTCGCACTGCGCGAACAGGTCGAGTCGCTGGCCGCGATCGGCGACCTGGACAACGCCGCGGTGCGGCTGGAGATCGTCATCGGGGTGGCCGACGCCGCGATCGCCGGCGCGTCCACCGCCCGGATCGCCGCCCGCAACGCCGCGATCAAGGCCAAGGAGGACCTGTGCGCGGAGGCGGAGGCCCTGGCCGAGTCCACCCAATGGAAGGCGACCGGTGACCGGCTGAAGGCGATCGTCGAGGAATGGCGCACCATCCGCGGCATCGATCGCAAGACCGACGATGCCCTCTGGAAGCGGTTCGCGAAGGCCCGGGACACCTTCACCCGCCGCCGGGGTTCCCACTTCGCCGATCTGGACAAGCAGCGCGGCGCCGCCAAGGAGGCCAAGGAGGACCTGATCAAGCGGGCGGAGGCACTGTCCGACGCCAGCGACTGGGGTGAGACGGCGGCCAAGTACCGCGCGCTGATGGACGAGTGGAAGGCCACCGGCCGAGCCCCGCGGGATGTCGAGGACGCACTGTGGGCCCGGTTCCGGGCGGCCCAGGAGAAGTTCTTCTCCCGCCGCAACAAGGTGTTCTCCGAACGGGACGCGGAGTTCGCGGCCAACGCGGCGAGCAAGGAGAAGCTGCTCGCCGAGGCCGAGAAGATCGACCCGTCGGCCGGGCTCGAGCAGGCCAAGGCCAGGATGCGCTCCATCCACGAACGTTGGGAGGCGGCCGGCAAGGTCCCACGCGAGCGCATCAGGGAGCTGGACCAGCGGCTGAAGGCGATCGAGGACCGGGTCAAGGCGGCCGAGGACCGGCATTGGCGGCGCACCGACCCGGAGACCGAGGCCCGTGTCGCCCAGTTCCGGGCCCGTGTCGAGTCGTTCCAGGCGCAGGCGGCCAAGGCCCGCTCCGCCGGGGACGAGCGCAAGGCCAAGCAGGCCGAGGCGCAGGCCAAGCAGTGGGAGGAGTGGCTCAGGACGGCGCAGAGCGCGGTCGAAAGGTAGCGCGCGCCGCCCACCCACCGAAGTTGATAATGGCGTTCTGTCGGCGAGACACCGGCAGAATCCGCGACACGCCGTGATTCAGCAGGCTGCGCCACATGATCAACTTCAAAACGGGGGGCAGCCTCAGCCGCAGGCCGGCACCGGCTCGGCCCGGCGGGCGGGCCGGCCCACCGAGGGCATACCGAGGCCGACTCCGGGTGTCACCAGCGCGATTCCCGCCGCGGATCGGTCACCCGCCCGGGTGCGCCGGTGGGTGAGCACCCCGTCGTCGGCGACCAGGTGGTGCGGCGCGCCGCGGGTCACCGCGACAGTGACCACATCGCCGGGTCGGATCGTCCCGTCCATCGTGCCGCCGACGGCCGGCACCGGGGCGAAGTGCACCAGGCGACCGTCCCGAGCCCGCCCGGTGAGCCGCCCGCTGGCCTGGTCCTTACGGCCTTCCCCGGCCGAGACCAGCACCTCCGCGACGCGGCCGACCTGTCGCTGGTTCTCCGCGAGCGTGGCGGCGGTGACCGCCTCGGTCAGCCTGCCGAACCGCTCGGCGACCACCTCCGGCGGGATCTGGTCCGGCAGCTGCGCGGCGGGAGTGCCGGGCCGCGGTGAGTACTGGAAGGTGAACGCCCCGGCGAACCGCGACCGCCGGACCACGTCCAGGGTCTGCTCGAAGTCGTCGTCGGTCTCCCCGGGGAAGCCGACGATGATGTCGGTGGTGATGGCGGCGTCGGGCATCGCATCGCGAACCTCGGACAGGATCGAGAGGTAGCGCTCGCTGCGGTAGGAACGCCGCATCGCGC
>JBIOVW010000416.1:0-7096 GCA_044867945.1 Nakamurella sp.
CTTGACCAGTCCGATGTGACTCGCCTGATGGACGGCGTCGCGCTCGCGGCGCTCGATCGAGCCGTCTACCGGAGTGCAGGCTTCCTGCCCATGCCTACCTGCGCACTCTTGATGCACTGCATCTGGACGCCGCCATGCGGCTTGATGCTTCGGGTGTCCTCACCTACGACCGCAGGTTTGGTGAGGCAGCAAGATCCGCGGGACCCGAAGTGATCGCACCTGGCGCACCGAGTGCGACCTGAGCGTGATGGCCCTTCGTTACCGGAACGCGGTCGAGTTCCTGCGTCGCCGGCGACGATGGCTGAACTCGCCGCCGGACCTGCGGCGACCGATGGCGTCCAGGAACGGGCGCGTCGCCAGGATCGGTTGCAGCGTGCTGAAGCGGCCTTCGACCCACTGCCGTTCGACGTCGAGGCCGCTCGTGCCTGCCGCATCCACGCCGCCGTGGTGGGTGTTGGCCGCAAGCGCGAAGGCGGTTCGCAGACTTGTTGATCGCAGCTGTGGCATTGGCCGAGGGGCTACCTCTCGTCACCCGCAACTCGGCCGACTTCGCTGGTTTGTCGCACCTCCTGGAGATCGTCGAGGTTTGACGGCGACCTTCGCACCCGACTGCCTCTCATCGGGGATCGGTCGGGACCTCCGCGGCCCCGTGGATCAGGACGACGGCTGAGGCAGTGTGCAGTCCAGTTGTGGATTGACGCCAAGGTAGTTCAGCGGGCCGGCCACGACGGTGACGAGAATGGTCGACGTCCTCGCGCAGGTGACGTCCGACCCCTGGAAGTATCCACGCTGGAACGCGGCGATCACTCCGATGATCAACCACAGCAGCAGGATCACCGCAATGATCGAGCGCGCCTTGAAGTACGTTCGCTTTGTCCGCACTGCCGTTGGGTTCCCGGCCCGGGCCGGGTCAAACCAGGGCCCGGCGGCGCCGGGTTGTTCAGCTCGGTCCAATTGCGGACCGGGCCGGAGCCGGGCATGGGGGAGACTGACCCGGTGGAGGGCGACGGCAACGGGTGGACCGGCTGTGGACTGGGCCATCGCCACTGGGGCCGGCACGGCGCCGCCGGTCTGATGCTGGTGCGCTCCCGTGCCCAGGAGGCCGAGGTGCTGCTGCAGCACCGGGCCGCGTGGACCAGCGACGGCGATACCTGGGGGATCCCCGGCGGCGCCCGGGACAGTCATGAGACGCCGGTGCAGGCGGCGCTGCGGGAGGCGGCGGAGGAGGCGGGGATCGTCGCCGACGACGTGGAGGTCACCGGCCTGTGGCACGACGACCACGACGGCTGGCAGTACGTCACGGTCGTCGCCACGGTGCTGACCGACATCGACGTGGTGGCCAACGCGGAGAGTGCGGAGCTGCGCTGGGTGCCGCTCGCCGAGGTCGAGGACCGGCACCTGCACCCGGGATTCGCCAACTCCTGGCCGCACGTCCGGGATACCTACCTGGCGGTCGACCCGGCCTGAACACGCCGGTGGCGCACCACCGGAGTGTCACGACCGGTGGTACGCCACTGGGCAGCGCGTGCGATCAGCTTCCGGTGGGGCGTCCGTCCTGCTCCGCCGTGACCGGCGCCTCCACCCCGGCCGGAACGTCCTCCGCGGCGCCGGGTCCGCCGACGGCGACGAGGGTAGCCTCACGCTCCTCGAACTCACGGTGCAAGGCGTCCGCGGACTCGGCCGCCTTGTCCCTGACGTACTGGTGCACCGAGTACCCGATCGCGGCGACCCAGACGGCGATGATCGGAGCGTAGAACAGCCACTGCACGGACGTGGATGCATCGATCCAGTCCGACCGCAGCAGGCTGCGGGTGTTCGTCAGGACGATCATGCCGCCCACCAGCGACCCGAGCAGCCGCGGCGGCACATGACGCACGAGGTACGCGGCGACCGGCGCGGCGATCACACCGCCGAGCAGGATCGCGGCCGCCCAGGTCCAGTCGATGCCCTGCGAACCCAGGCTGAACAGGAAGCCGAGGCTGGCGGCGACCGCGACCAGGAACTCGCTGGTGTCGATCGAGCCGATCACCTTGCGCGGCTCGATCCGGCCGCTGGCCAGCAGGGCGGGGGTGCCGACCGGGCCCCACCCGCCGCCGCCGGTGGCGTCGACGAACCCGGCGAACAGGCCCAGCGGGCCAAGGAACCGCTTGCGCAGCGGCTTGCCGAGATTGCCCCGCGGCAGCCCGAAGGTGGTGAACCGGACCAGGATGTAGGCGCCGAGGATGAGCAGGATGATCGCCATCACCGGGGCGGCGATGTCGGTGGAGATGTTGGACAGCACGGTGGCGCCGGCGAACGCGCCGATGGCGCCGGGGACGCCGATCCTGGCGACGACCTTCCAGTCGACGTTGCCGAACTTCCAGTGTGAGGCGCCGGAGACCAGGGTGGTGCCGATCTCGGCGAGGTGGACGGTGGCGGACGCGGCCGCGGGGTTGGTGCCGATGGCCAGCAGCAGGGTCGTCGTGGTGACGCCGTAGGCCATGCCGAGGCTTCCGTCGACGAGCTGTGCGATGAAGCCGACCAGGGCGATGAGCAAGAGGGTGGGCATTTGCTACTCCGGGATGAGGGCGAGATCTGCGACGTCGTGGACTCGCGGTCAATCGGAGTTTGTCGGCAGGTAACCGTCAGCATCCGGGGACGCGAGTCGTCCCGAGAAGGGGATGGTGGCGGCGACGTTGCCGCGGGTCGTCAGCGACCCGGACAGGCGGCAGCTGTGACACGCCCGAAGTCGACAGCCCGACGGCTGACGAGCAGGAGGGGGCGCGGAGTCATGCGGAGATTTCTATCAGCACGGGCACCCCGAACACAACGCGCCGCACGGACGGACCAGTGGGGTCCGCGTCGTGGTTGATCATTCGGGTGCGGGCAGGACCTCGACGGCCACGCTCAGTACGGCTCGCAGGGCGGAGGACCGGTCGTCGGCCCGCCAGGCCAGCCCCGCCGACAGGGTCGGGGCGACCCCGGCGATCGGCAGGTACACGCAGCCGGCGGGCAGGATCGGGCGCAGGCTCGCCGGTGCGACGCTCACGCCCACCCCGGCGGCGACGAACGACAGCACGACGTAGGGGTCGGACACCTCCTGCACCACCCGGGGTCGGAAGCCGGACTCGACGGCGGCGGCCACCATGTTCTCCCGCAGGATCGACCCCGGGGCGGCGGGCATCGACACGAAGTCGTCGTCGGCGAACTGCGCCAGTTCGACGGTCGCCGCGCCGGCCAGCGGATGATCGGACGGCGCGACGACGCCGAGCGGCTCCACGGAGATGACCCTGCTGTCGATGCCCTCGGCGGTGATCGGCAGGCCGACGAACGCCAGGTCCAGCAATCCGGCCTGCAGCCGGGCCACGGCGTCGTTCGTCGTGGTCCGACCGACCAGGGACAGGGCGATGTGCGGATGCCGGCGGCGGACGGCCCGGGTCAACGGCGGCAGGGTCAGGTGGTTGAGGGCGCCGGAGAAGCCGATGGTCACGTTGCCGTAGACCTCGGCCCGGCCGGCCGTGGTCGCCCTGCGGGCAAGATCCAGTTCCTCCAGCACCCGGCGGGCGTGCGGCAGGAAGGCCTGACCGGCCGGGGACAGTTCGACCACCCGGGTGCTGCGCTCGAACAGCGGGGTGCCCAGTTCACGTTCGAGTTTGCGGATCACCTGGCTGAGCGGCGATTGCGCCATGTGCAGCCGCTCCGCGGCCCGGCCGAAGTGCAACTCCTCGGCCACCGCCAGGAAGGCCTCGATCCACCTCAGTTCCACCGCTCGATCAGGCGCGGTCGAGCTTGGCCACGGTGAGCAGGATGACGGAGTCCTCCAGCGCCGTCAGTGCGTGCCGGGACGGCGGAACGAGCAGGAGATCGCCCTGCCGGCCCTCCCAATGGTGTCCCTCCGCCTCCAGCCGAACCCGGCCGCTGATCACCTGAATCGTTGCCTCACCGGGGTTCTCGTGCTCGGACAGCGTGGAGCCGGCAGTCAGCGCGATCAGGGTCTGACGCATCACACGTTCGTGGCCGCCCCACACCGTCCTCGCGCTCCGGCCGCTGCTGGATGAACCCGCCCGATCGAGTTGGTCGCGCGCCAGCGCCTGCAACGACATCTTCTGCATCGCACCAGTGTGACGTGTGCCGAATCGTTGCGCTGGGCTGTGGTGCACTGGCCGGATGTCCGCGCCACCCGGCACCCCGTGGGGGCGCGTCGCCGTCTTCGGCGACGTGGGTGGTCAGCGGGGCGCGCTGGTCGACCAGCTGGTCGAGCTGGGCGCCGATCCGGACAGCCTGGCGCTGCCCCCGGACCTGACCGTGGTGCAGGTCGGCGACCTGATGCACCGCGGCCCCGATTCGCCCGGCGTGCTCAAGCTGGTCGACCGGGTGATGTCCGGGCAGCCGGATCAGTGGGTGCAGCTGGCGGGCAACCATGAGGCGCTGTACCTGGGACTGCCCCAGTTCCACTGGCCGGAGCGGTTGCCAGGGGCGGCCAGGGAAGCCGTCAACCGGTGGTGGGCGACGGAACGGCTGCGGATCGCCGCGACCATCGAGGTGGACGGTGACGACGCCCAGACGCTGGTCACGCACGCCGGTCTCACCCAGGGCTTCTGGCGGCACTTCCTGGGGATGCCGGACAGCGGCGTCGCGGCGGCCGAGGCACTGAACCGGCTGATCGGCAGCCTGCACGAAAGATGGTTGTTCCGACCGGGCGTCATGGTCACCCAGTCGATCGATCTGTCCGCCGGGCCGATGTGGGCGTCCTCGCCTGACGAGCTGATCCCGTCCTGGCGGGAGGCGGCCCTGCAGATGCCATTCCAGCAGGTGCACGGGCACAGCAGCCTGGTCGACCGGACCACCGGCCGGCACCTCGGGCAGGCCGACCGGGTCGGCCGGTTCACCGACGACCCGGTTCTGCGACACACCACCGCGGTGATCGGGGGCCGCCGGATCGTGGGCATCGACCCTGGGCACGGCCGTAGGCCCGCGCCGACCTGGGGCCCGCTGATCCTGGAGCGGGCCCGGGTGCTCGCTCGCTGACGCACCGAAAGGGCCCCGACCGGGGTGGTCGGGGCCCAGCGTTTCGGGTGATGCCGGTTCAGTGCACGGGTGCCGGCGCCGGGGTCGGCTCGGTCGCCACCGGATCGTTCTCGCTGCGGTGGGCCCCCAGCGCCCGGCCCCGGGCCCAGATGATCTGCGCCTGGAAGGCGACCATCAGCGCGATCATCAGCAGGATCTCGCCGAACCCGCCACCGTCGCTCAGACCCAGGAAGTAGGCGGCGGTGCCCATCGCAAACTTGGTGACGACCAGCAGCACGAACAACGTGATGGTGAAGGCGGTGCCCTGGCTGTAGACCCGTCCGCCCTCGGACCACACCCGGGTGTACCGGCCGCGGAACACACCGACCACGATGCTCAGCAGCAGGCCGGCGACCAGGAAGCCGATCTCGAAGGGCTGGTCGGGCAGATTCATCCCGCCGACGGCCAGGCCGATGATCGCGTAGATGATCGCCAGCTTGAACCGCTTGTCGCCGATCACCTCGTGCCGCTTGGTCTGCATGTAGATCGCGTAGCCCATCATCGCGACCAGGATCAGGATCTCGGTGATGCCCATTTCGGTGCTCCCTGTGGTTTCGAATCGGTTGAACTTGATGCCTGTAGACGTTAGGGACGGCGAGCGTCCGAGACATCCGCAAACATGCGGATATGTCCGCCTGCGAGTCCGGCGCCCGGCCGAGCGCGGAACTACCCTGAGCCCATCCCGCGGAGCCGCGGTCGGTCGACGTGCGAGGGGAGCAGCCATGTCCGCACTGGTCGTCGGAGTGCCCGCCGAGATCAAGGACAACGAGAACCGGGTGGCCATGCAGCCGGACGGTGTGTACGAGCTCGCCCACTCCGGCCACACCGTGCTCGTGCAGGCCGGGGCGGGAGCCGGGTCCAGGTTCGCCGACGCCGAGTTCGCCGAGGTCGGCGCGACCATCGTGCCGACCGCGGACGACGTGTTCGCCGGCGCCGACCTGATCGTCAAGGTCAAGGAGCCGATCCCGGCCGAGTACCACCGGTTCCGCGAGGGCCAGCAGCTGTTCACCTACCTGCACCTGGCGGCGGACCGGGAGCTGACCGAGTTCCTGCTGAGACGATCGATCGACAGCATTGCCTACGAGACCGTGCAGACCCCCGACGGGCGGCTGCCGCTGCTGGCGCCGATGAGCGAGGTCGCCGGTCGACTCGCGGTGCAGGCGGCGGCCCACCACCTGGAGAGCCCGGCCGGCGGCGCGGGGATCCTGATCGGCGGGGTGCCGGGCACGCCGGCCGCGAAGATCACCATCATCGGCGGTGGGGTGGCCGGCACGGAGGCAACCAAGATCGCCGTCGGGATGCGCGGAATCGTCCGGGTCTTCGACACCAACCCGAGCCGGCTGGCCTACCTGTCGGACATCTTCGGCGGCCGGGTCGACCTGGTGACGCCCAACCGGGCCCGGATGGCCACCTACATCGCCGAGTCGGATGTGGTGATCGGCGCGGTGCTGGTGCCGGGGGCCAAGGCGCCCAAGCTGGTGTCCCGGCAGATGATCGCCAGCATGCGACCGGGCAGTGTGGCCGTGGACATCGCCATCGACCAGGGGGGATGCTTCGAAACAAGCCGTGCGACAACTCATTCCGACCCCACCTACATCGAGGAAGGGGTCGTCCACTACTGCGTGGCGAACATCCCGGGCGCGGTGGCCCGAACCTCCACCCTGGCCCTCACCTCGGCGACGTTGCCCTACCTGGTGAAGGTCGCCGCGCAGGGTGTGCGGCGCGCGGCGGCCGCCGACCCGGTGCTGGGCCGGGGCCTGAGCACGCTGGCCGGTGCGCTGACCAACGAGCCGGTCGCGCAGGCGCACGCGCTGCCGTTCACCGACCCGTCCCGGGCGTAGCCACCCGGTCGGGGCTGACCGCCGCCCCGCGGGGCTTGACAACGCTGTGCGCAGTGACGATCGTCAGCGTCGTGTCGGGTGACCTGCGTGCGCTGAGCGGTCCCGAACGCGTGCTCGTCCGGCGCCGCGCCGTCGACCACATGCTGGTCTGTACGGCCATCTGTCGCTGACGCCGAGCAGGACCCATCTCTTTTCGCTCGCGGTCGTCC
>JBIOVW010000417.1:0-2264 GCA_044867945.1 Nakamurella sp.
GTTGACCAGGGTGGACTTCGCCTTCGTCATCGCCTCGACCAGCGCCGACCCTCCCCCGCCGACGAAGTCGCCCTCGCATTCCACCACCAGCGTGGGGCAGGTGATCCGATCGGCGACGTCCAGCAGCGTGTACCGGCGCAACTCGGCGAAGTAGTCGGAGATCCGGGACAACCCGTGCACGGCCATCCGGGCGCCGAAGAACTCGCGCCGGTCGACGCTCGCCTTCATCTGCGCGGCGACCACCGCGGGCGCCACCTTCCCGGCGACCCCCGCCGGCACCCGCGCGCCCATGTCGGGCTGGGCCGGGTCGCAGACCAGGGCGGCGACCCGATGCTCGAACGCGGCGGCCCGTGGGGCCAGATACCCGCCGAACGACCGTCCGACCAGCACCAACGCGTCGGCACGCACGTCGGGGCGGGCCGCGATCAGGTCGATCACCGGGGTGAGCACGACCTCGAAGTCGGGGCGCATCCACAGCCGGTCCCGGTACAGCGCGGCGCCCTGGCCGGGCCCCTCGAAGACGACCGCGTTGTACCCGCGCTCCAGCGCACCGGTCAGGTAGACCAGGCCCTCCTCGGCGGTTGAGTCGTAGCCGCAGGTCGCCACCACCGTCGGCCGGGGCGCTCCGGCGTCGTCGGGCGCGAAGAAGTAGGCCTTGAGCGTGGTCCCGGCGTAGGGCACGGCCAGCGTCTCGACGGGCAGGTCCATCAGCGGAAGCGCCGCGGTGAACGAGGCGACCTGGGCCGCGTAGGCCCGCTGCAAGCTGGGGTCGTTCAGGTCGCGGCGCAGAAAGAAGTAGGACTGGCGGTAGTACTCGGCGGACCGCAGGTATGCGCCGCGCGCGGATTCCCGGTGGCCGGCCGCCTCCGCGGCCTCGGCGGTCTCCCGCACCGACTCCGCCCGCCCGAACCACGCGTTGTACCAGCGGTCCGGGTCCGGCTTGCCGACCTGCCTTGCGGTGGCGAATGCCTCGCCCAGATCGGCCATGCCGGCGTACGACGCCAGCAGGGTTCGCTGGAACTGTCCGTCATAGGTCTCCTTGCCGAAGGCGATACCGGGTGTCTTGGCCACGGTCAGTCATTGTTCCCAACCGCGCCGGGCGGGCGCCATTCCGGAGCCGCCGACCTCGTCCGGGCGGCAGGCCAGGATCTGGTCGACGCCCATCCGGTTCTGCTCGAAGGCCAGCCCGCCGCCGATCAGATACAGCCGCCAGATCCGGGCATTCAGGTCGCCGGTCATCGCCACCGCCTCATCCCAGCGACCCTCGAGGGTGCGCAGCCAGGCGCGGGCCGTCCATCCGTAGTGCTCCCGCAGCGCGTGCACGTCGCGGACCTCCAGTCCCGCGTCGGCCAGCATCGAAACCGTCGTCCCGACGGGCTTCATGTGCATGTCCGGGGCGATGTAGGTCTCGATGAACGGCCCCCCACCGGTTTCGGTGGCGCCGCGGGACATCTGCTGGACCAGCGCCCGGCCGCCCGGCCGCAGCACGTCGTGCAGGATCCGGGCGAACACCGGGTACTCGCCGTCGCCGACGTGTTCGCCCATTTCGATGCTGGTCACCGCGTCGAAGGCGGCCCGGTCGTGGATGCTGCCGATGAGTTCGCGGTAGTCGGCCAGCCGGACCGTGACGCGGTCGGTCAGCCCGGCCTCCGCGACCCGCTTGCTGACGAAGTCGAACTGCGCCCTGGACAGCGTAACGCCGACCGAACGGGTGCCGTAGTGCTCGGCCGCATGGCAGACCAGCGACCCCCAGCCGCAGCCGATGTCCAGGTGCCGCAGCCCGCGGTCCAGGCCCAGCTTGCGGCAGATCAGGTCCAGCTTGGCCCGTTGCGCCTCGTCGAGGGAGCCGTCCGGACCGTCCGTGAAGTACGCGCAGGAGTAGGCCATGGTCGGGCCGAGCAGCAGCTGGAAGAACTCGTTCGACAGGTCGTAATGGTGGGCGATGGCGGCCCGATCACGTTCCCTGGTGTGCTTGCCGCCGGTCAACCGGGCCTCGGCGCCGGGTCGCGGGGGGCGGCGCCCGACGGCGCCGAGCCGGAGCGCGGCCACCGCGAGCCACGGATAGTCGGAGGCACGGATGCGCGGCCGGGTCAGCGTCCCGTCCCGCGTCGCCGACCAGACCGCGGTCAGCCCGGCGGCCAGGTCACCCTCGACGTCCAGGTCACCGGTCAGATAACCCTCGGCGAGTGCCAGCTCGCCGGGGGCCCACACCAGCCGGCGCAGACCGCGACGGGTGACGATCAGCGTGGGGGCGTCGTCCGGCC
>JBIOVW010000418.1:0-2487 GCA_044867945.1 Nakamurella sp.
CGCTGGCCGGCGTGAACTGGCAGGAACCGGTGACCGACGAGGCCTATTCGTCGGCCGGGTCATGACGTCCATCGCTGCCGTGCGGCAGCTTTCCATTGTCGAACGAAAGGTCACGGTCGAGTCGTGATGGCAACCATTCCCTCTTTTCAGCATGCGACGCCCGCCTACCGGACCTTCAGCGGCAGCAAGGCGCTCGCCGCCCTACCCCGGGAACTCGACCGCCTCGGCTGTCGCCGCGCCGTGATCGTGGGCGGTCCCTGGCTGGTCGCCCTGCCCGACGTGCTGGGGGCCATCGAATCGGCCCTGGGCCCCCGGATGGCGGGCCGTTTCGACGGCGTCCAGGAGCACAGCCCGGTGCCGTCGGTCGAGGCCGCCCGCAAGCTGCTCGAGGATGCCGACGCAGACGCGGTCATCGCTGTCGGCGGCGGATCCTCGATCGTCACGGCCCGCGCCGCGACGATCCTGCTCGCCGAGAAGAAGGACGCGCGTGAGCTGGCCACCCAGCGAGGAGCGGACGGCAAGCTCGTCAGCCCCAGGTTGCTGGCGCCGAAGATCCCGAACTGGGTCATCCCGAGCACACCGATCACCGCCTACGCCAAGGCGGGCAGCGCGGTCAGCGATCCCGGCACCGGTGAGCGGCTGGCACTGTACGACCCGAAGACCCGAGCCCAGGGCATCTTCCTGGATCCGGCGGTCGCCCTCAGTGCGCCGGTCGGCCTCGCGTCCACCGCGTCGCTGAACGCGTTCTCCATGGCGGTGGAGTGCATCGAGGCCGGCGTCGACGACCCGCTGGCCGACGCGCTGCTGTTGCACGCACTGCGGCTGCTCACCGAGTGGATGCCACGCCTGCGCAGCGCGCCGGACGACCCCGAGCCGCGGCTGAGGCTGATGCTGGCCGCGCTGCTCTGCGGGCAGGGCAGCGACTACGTCGGTGGCGGTCTTGCCCAGGCGCTGTCCCATGCCGCCGGGCCCCGATCATCCGTGGCCAACGGGATGGTGGAGGCTTTGCTGCTGCCGTCGACGATGACCTACAACTCGGTGGTCACCAAGGACCGCCTGGCGCTGCTGGCGGACCTGCTGGATCCGGCGGCGGCCAAGGGCGCGACGGCGCAGGATCGAGCGGTGGCATCGGTCCGCGAGGTGCTCACCGATGCCCGGGTGCCGCAGCGCCTGCGGGATGTGGGTGTGGCCCAGGATGCGCTGGTCGAGGTGGCCGAGCATGCCGTGGACGACTGGTCGATCACCCGGGTCCCGCGGCCCATTGATCGGGACGGATTGCTGCAACTGCTGCAGGCGGCCTGGTGACACTCCGGTCGTGGTCGAGATGAGCGTGCGCGAAGGCGATTCCACCGGGAAGAGCGCCTTCTTCCGGGTACTGGTCGACGCGGGTTCGGAGGTCCTGCATCCGCTACCGGCCAGCGCGAGCGGCTGGTCCCGGGACCAGATCCGGGGGATGGCGGTCAGCGGTGCCCTGGCTCGGGCGACCGAACGAACCGCCGACCAGATGCTGCCCGGGATGCGGCCGGCCCGGTGGGCCGTCGACCTGTTCAGACCGGCCCGAGTCCGCCCCACGACGGTCACCACCACCGTGGTCAGGCACGGCCGACGCATCGGCGTGATCGATGCCGAGCTGTCCCAGGAGGGCAGGCCGGTGGCCCGATCACGCGCCCTGTTCGCCCGGCCGAGCCCGACACCCGCGGGCCGGGTGTGGCGACCCGAGCACACCCTGCCGGCACCACCGCCGGACCTGCGGCCGACCGGCGACGACCCGCGGCTGTACTACAGCAGGCAGCAGGGGTGGACCACGCAGGCCGATTCCCACCAGAACGGCTCGCGCAAGCAGGTCTGGCACCTTCCCATCCCTCTCGTCCAGGAAGAGCGCCCGACACCCTTTCAAATGATCGCCGGCGTCGCCGATCTGACGAGCCTGGTGGTGAACTGGGGCACGGCCGGGGTGCAGTTCATCAACGCCGACATCGACCTCGTCCTGACCCGGCTGCCCGTCTCGATGGAGGTCGGTCTGTCCGCCATCGACCGATCCGAGGGCGACGGAATCGCCGTGGGCACGGCCGTCATCTTCGACCGGGAAGGGCGGCTGGGCAGCGCCTCGGTCGTCGCGCTGGCCAATCCGGTCAGCGGCGTCGACCCCGCCAACCGGCGTCCCGACCTCACCGCCTTCGAAGCGCTCGCCGACGGCGGTCAGGACCTCGAAGCACGCGTTCCGGTCCGCTGACTCTGCTCGTGCTGCAAGGGAGGTGAGGAGTGACCGACACCGATTCCGGTGGTGCGTGGCGGCCACTTGCCTCACCGGTGTACCGCCGCCTGTGGTTGGCCCAGATCGGCGCCAATCTCGGCACCTGGATGCAGACCGTCGGTGCGCAGTGGTTGATCGTGACCGCCTCCGGATCGGCCCTGCTGGTCGGTCTGGTCCAGACGGCGAGCACGCTGCCGATGGTGCTGCTGGCTGCGCCGGCCGGGGTGCTCGCG
>JBIOVW010000419.1:0-6067 GCA_044867945.1 Nakamurella sp.
GGCTGGTCGACCTGCACACCCACCTGCGGGAGCCGGGCCGGGAGGACGCCGAGACGGTGGCCACCGGATCGGCCGCGGCCGCGCTCGGTGGCTACACGGCCGTATTCGCGATGCCCAACACGGACCCCACCGCGGACACCGCCGGGGTGGTCGAGCAGGTGTTCCGGCTCGGTGAACAGGCAGGTCTGGTCGACGTGCACCCGATCGGCGCGGTCACCGTCGGCCGTCGGGGGGAGCGGCTGGCCGAGCTCGCCGCGATGGCCACCTCGGCCGCCCAGGTGCGGGTGTTCTCCGATGACGGCGACTGCGTGTCCGACCCACTGCTGATGCGTCGGGCCCTGGAGTACGTCAAGTCGTTCGGCGGGGTGATCGCCCAGCATGCGCAGGAACCCAGGCTCACCCAGGGCGCGCAGATGCACGAGGGCGAGGTGTCGGCCCGGCTCGGGCTGACCGGTTGGCCGGCCGTGGCCGAGGAGGCGATCATCGCCCGGGACGCGCTGCTGGCCGACCATGTCGGCTCCCGGCTGCACGTGTGCCACCTGTCCACCGCCGGGTCGGTCGAGGTCGTCGCATCCGCCAAGCAACGAGGCACCGATGTCACCGCCGAGGTGACCCCGCACCACCTGCTGCTCACCGACACCCGGGCGCAGAGCTACGACCCGGTGTTCAAGGTGAACCCGCCGCTGCGGACCGAGGCCGACACCGAGGTGCTCCGAGCCGCGTTGTCCTCCGGGGTGATCGACATCGTGGCCACCGATCACGCCCCGCACGCCAGCCAGGACAAGGAAACCGAGTGGGACAACGCCAGTCCCGGCATGCTCGGGCTGCAGACCGCACTGTCCGTGGTCATCCTCACCATGGTCGAACCGGGGTTGCTGGATTGGCGCGGTGTCGCCCGGGTGATGTCGCAGGCGCCGGCCCGGATCGGCGGACTGACCGACCAGGGGCGGCCGATCGCGGTCGGCGAGCCGGCCAACCTTGTGCTCGTCGACCCCGCGGCGCGGTGGACGGTGCGCGGCGAGGAATTCGCGTCGCTGTCCCGCAACACTCCGTACGAGGGCATGGAGCTGCCCGGTCGGGTGGTCGCCACCTACCTGCGCGGCCGCTGCACGGCCTCCGCCGGAGTGGTGGCCGGGACTGCAGCCGGGACAGGGGTCTGAGATGGAACGCATTCTGTGGGTGCTGGGCCTGGTGCTCGTCTGCGTCCTCGCCGGGTGGGGGCTGTGGATCGGTTGGCGGCACCGCGCGGGTCGGCAGTCCGGCCTGCCGGAGCTGCCGGCCGCGCCGCAGACGCCCGGCGACGCGCTGGTGCCACCGCTGACCGGCCTGTACGTGTCCACCACCACCGCTCGGAACTGGCAGGACCGGATCGTCGCCCGCGGCCTGGGATTCCGGGCCGACGCGGCCGTGCGGCTGACCGGGGACGGAGTGATCATCGACCGGGACGGCGCCGATCCGATCTTCGCCCCGATCAAGGACCTGGTCGAGGTGACCACCGCCCCCGGCATCGCCGGGAAGGTGATGGGTCAGGCCGACGGGATTCTCATCATCCGCTGGCGGCTCGGCGACACCCAGCTGGACAGTGGCATCCGGGCCGACGACCGCGATGCGCAGGTCGAGTTCCTGGACGCCGCACGGGGTTTGCTCGGGAAGAGCAAGGAGGCAACCGCATGACGCCGGCGGTGCTGGTGCTGGAGGACGGAACCGTCTACCGCGGCGAGGGTTTCGGCGCCGAGGGCACCGCATTCGGTGAGGCGGTGTTCGCCACCGGGATGACCGGCTACCAGGAGACGCTGACCGACCCGTCGTACCGCCGTCAGGTGGTGGTGGCCACCGCCCCGCAGATCGGCAACACCGGCTGGGTGGCCGGCGCAGCCTCCGGTTCCACATCGAGATATGGCGCCTCCGACGACGAGTCGGACGCGATCTGGGTCGCCGGGTTCGTGGTGCGCGACCTGTCGCCGCGGCCGTCGAACTGGCGTGCCACGTCGTCGCTGCCAGCGGAGTTGGCCCGGCAGGGCATCGTCGGGATCGCCGGAGTGGACACCCGGGCGTTGACCCGGCGGCTGCGCACCGCCGGGGCGATGCGCTGCGGCATCTTCACCGGCTCGGCATTCTCGGACACCGAGGCGATGCTCGCCCAGGTGCGGGCGCAGCCCCCGATGGCCGGCGCCGACCTGACCGGCGAGGTGACCACCGCCGCCGCCTACGTGGTGCCGGCCGACGGCGCCGAGCACTTCTCGGTCGCCGCCATCGACCTGGGCATCAAGGCGAACACCCCGAGAATGCTGGCCGCGCGGGGCATCCGCACCCACGTGCTGCCCGCGAACACCACCATCGACCAGATCCGTTCGCTCGGGGTGGACGGGGTGTTCCTGTCCAACGGGCCGGGCGACCCGGCCACCGCCGACGCCATGGTTGCCCTCACCCGGGATGTGCTGACCGCTCGGATCCCGCTGTTCGGCATCTGCTTCGGCAACCAGATCCTCGGCCGGGCATTGGGTTTCGGAACGTACAAGCTCAAGTTCGGGCACCGCGGGATCAACCAGCCGGTGCGCGACCACTCCACCGGTCGGGTGCTGGTCTCCGCGCACAACCACGGCTTCGCGGTGGACGCGCCGATCGGCGAGGTGACCGACACCGAGTTCGGCCGGGTGCAGGTCGCCTTCAGCTGCCTCAACGACGGCGTCGTCGAGGGGTTGGAATGCCTTGACCGGTTGGCCTTCTCGGTGCAGTTCCACCCGGAGGCGGCGGCCGGCCCGCACGACGCCGGATACCTGTTCGACCGGTTCGTCGACCTGATGGTTGCTGGAAGACAACAAGCCGCCGGCCCGGTCGCGAGCAAGCCCACCGCAACAGGGAAGGTCCCCGCCTGATGCCGCGCCGCACCGACATCAACCACGTCCTGGTGATCGGCTCCGGGCCGATCGTCATCGGCCAGGCCTGCGAGTTCGACTACTCCGGCACCCAGGCCTGCCGGGTGCTGCGGGACGAGGGCATCCGGGTCTCGCTGATCAACTCCAACCCGGCGACGATCATGACGGACCCGGAGTTCGCCGACGCCACCTACGTGGAGCCGATCAACGCCGAGTTCGTGGAGAAGCTACTGGCCGATCAGGAGGCCCGCGGTCACCGGATCGACGCAGTGCTGGCCACCCTGGGCGGGCAGACCGCTCTCAACACTGCGATCGCCCTTGACGAGCGCGGCGTCCTGGAGAAGTACGGCGTCGAGCTGATCGGTGCCGACATCGCCGCGATCAACCGGGGCGAGGACCGGCAGATCTTCAAGGACGTTGTCCGGGCCGTCGGTGGCGACGTGCCGCGCTCCGCGGTCTGTCACACGATGGACGAGGTGCGGGCCGCGGTTGCCGATCTCGGCCTGCCGGTCGTCGTTCGCCCTTCCTTCACGATGGGTGGCCTGGGCTCCGGCATGGCCTACACCGACGCCGACGTCGAGCGGATCGCCGGTGGCGGGCTGGCCGCCTCCCAGGCCTCCTTCGGGCCCGGCGACGGCGGCACCAACGTGCACGCCTCCGTGCTGATCGAGGAGAGCGTGCTCGGCTGGAAGGAGTTCGAGCTGGAGCTGATGCGCGACGGCCACGACAACGCCGTCGTCGTCTGCTCCATCGAGAACCTGGACCCGATGGGCGTGCACACCGGCGACTCGATCACCGTCGCCCCGGCGATGACGCTGACCGACCGCGAGTACCAGCGGATGCGCGACCTGGGCCTGGCCATCCTGCGCGAGGTCGGCGTGGCCACCGGCGGCTGCAACATCCAGTTCGCCGTGCACCCGACCAACGGCCGGATCATCGTCATCGAGATGAACCCCCGGGTCTCCCGGTCCAGTGCGCTGGCATCCAAGGCCACCGGCTTCCCGATCGCCAAGATTGCGGCGAAGCTGGCCATCGGCTACACCCTGGACGAGATCGCCAACGACATCACCAAGGCCACCCCGGCGGCGTTCGAACCGACGCTGGACTACGTGGTCGTCAAGATCCCGCGGTTCGCCTTCGAGAAGTTCCCGGGCGCCGACCCGACGCTGACCACCACCATGAAGTCGGTCGGTGAGGCGATGGCCATCGGCCGGTCGTTCGCCGAGTCGCTGGGCAAGGCGATGCGGTCGATGGAGACGAAGCTCAGCGGCTTCTGGACCGGTTCAGAAGTCGACACTGCATCCGAGTCCGTTGATGTTGCCGCGCTGTTGGAGCAGCTGCGCACGCCGTTGGACGGCCGGATCTACGGCGTCGAGCGGGCGCTGGGCTGGGGCGCCACCGTCGAGCAGCTGCACGAGGCCACCGGCATCGATCCGTGGTTCCTCGATCAGATCGACCTGATCCGGCACGTGGGCAACGAGGTGCACGACGCAGCCTCCCTCACGCCGGAACTGGTGCGCAGGGCGAAGCGGTACGGGTTGTCCGACCGGCAGATCGCCGCGCTGCGAACCGATCTGGCGACCGCGCAGGCCGTCCGGGAGTACCGGTGGGCCAACGGGATCCGCCCCGTTTACAAGACCGTGGACACCTGCGCCGCGGAGTTCGCGGCCAGCACGCCCTACCACTACTCGGCCTACGAGACGGACGCGGAAGCTGCTGAAACAGAAGTAGCCCCGCAACGCGAGCGACCGAAGGTGATCATCCTGGGCTCCGGGCCGAACCGGATCGGGCAGGGCATCGAGTTCGACTACTCCTGCGTGCACGCCGCTCTCGCGCTGCGCGCGGCCGGATACGAGACCGTCATGGTCAACTGCAATCCGGAGACCGTGTCCACCGACTACGACACGTCGGACCGGCTGTACTTCGAGCCGCTGACCGTCGAGGACGTGCTCGAGGTCATCCACGCCGAGCAGCAGTCCGGCACCGTCGCCGGGGTGATCCCCACCCTCGGCGGGCAGACCCCGCTCAAGCTGGCCCAGGAACTGCAGGACGCGGGCGTCACCATCCTGGGCACCTCCCCGGACGCGATCGACCTGGCCGAGGACCGGGACAGGTTCGGCACCCTGCTGCGCGAGGCCGGGCTGCCGGCCCCCGCGTACGGGATGGCGGTGTCCTTCGACGACGCCCGTGCGGTGGCCGAGAGGATCGGCTACCCGGTGCTGGTCCGCCCGTCCTACGTGCTGGGCGGCCGCGGGATGGAGATCGTCTACGACGAGCCGTCCCTGGCCGACTACATCTCCAGGGCGACCGAGGTTAGTGCGGACCGGCCGGTGATGGTCGACAAGTTCCTGGACGACGCCATCGAGATCGATGTCGACGCACTGTGCGACGGCACGCAGGTGTACCTGGGCGGCGTGATGGAGCACATCGAGGAGGCCGGCATCCACTCCGGCGACTCGGCGTGCGTGCTGCCGCCGATCACGTTGGGCCGCAGCGACATCGCCAAGGTCCGCGCGCACACCGAGGCCATCGCGTTGGGCGTCGGGGTACGCGGCCTGCTGAACGTGCAGTACGCCCTCAAGGACGAGGTGCTGTACGTGCTGGAGGCCAACCCGAGGGCGTCCCGCACGGTGCCGTTCTCGTCGAAGGCGACGGCGGTGCCGCTGGCCATGGCCGCGTCCCGGATCATGCTCGGCGCCACCATCGCGGAGCTGCGGGACGAGGGCATGCTTCCGGCGAAGGGCGACGGCGGCACGCTGCCGGTCGGCGCGCCGGTCGCGGTCAAGGAGGTCGTGCTGCCGTTCCACCGGTTCCGCCGCCGTGACGGATCCGGCGTCGACTCGCTGCTGGGTCCGGAGATGCGCTCGACCGGCGAGGTGATGGGCGTGGACACGTCGTTCGGCCCGGCGTTCGCGAAATCCCAGACGGCGTCCTACGGTTCACTGCCCATCAAAGGCACCGTGTTCGTCTCGGTGGCCAACGCGGACAAGCGGTCCATGGTGTTCCCGGTGAAGCGGTTGGCCGACCTCGGGTTCAAGATCGTGGCCACCGAGGGCACCGCGGAGATGCTGCAGCGCAACGGGATGGACGTCGAGGTCGTCGCCAAGTACTTCGAGGGCCAGGGCACCGGCGAGGGCACGGTGGTCGAGCTGATCCGGGCCGGCCAGGTCGATCTGGTCATCAACACCCCG